>JAJZYO010000004.1 GCA_021798075.1 Actinomycetes bacterium | reverse complement strand
CCGAGCGTGCACCAGCCCCTTCGGGCTATGCGCGGGGCCGGCGGGCTGGCCGGCATGCTCGTCGCGGTCCCGCTCCGGGCCGGCCTCGGGACCTGGGGAGCGGGCCTGGTGCTGGCCGCGGTCCTCTTGGTGGCGCTGCTGGTGACGACCGCGACCCCGGTGCGGACGGTCGGCCACGGGGTGCGGGGCACGGCGCGCCTCGGCTGGCGCGGCGCCCGTTTCGCCGTCGGCACGACCTGGCGCGTCCTGCGGGCGGGAAGCGGCGCCGGCGCCGGCGCCAGCACTGACTGGGAAGACGGGGGCACGGGCTGGGCCGGTGACGAGCTGGGCGACGAGGAGCCCTGGGCTCCTGGTGAGGTTTCGGCCGGGGGAGCGGCGGGCGAGTTCGGTTGGCCGGCGCTCGCCGGCGAAGAGCAGGAGCCGCGAGACGGGCGCGACGGGCGCGAGGGGCGCGACGGGCGAGACGGGCGCGAGGGCGGGAAAGGGCGAGCGGCGAAGAGGCGCTCGGCGGGGGAGGTCGAGGCGGCGGCGGGGAGCGGGCCTCGAGTGCCCCTGACGTCTCCGGAGCCGCTCCCGATCGGCGGTCTGGCCAGCGCCGGCAAGGGCGAGCAGCTCGCGATCGACCTCGGCCCCGCTCCCCAGGTGAGGCCGCCCTGGCGGCTCCCGCCGATATCGCTTTTGAAGCGCAGCAAGGCGGCGTCGGTGGACCGTCACCAGGTGGAAGTGCTCGGCCAGACCCTGCAGGGGGCGCTCGCTGCGCTCGGGGTGGAGACACGCCTGGTCGGGGCCACGGTGGGCCCGAGCGTCACCCGCTACGAGCTCGAGCTCGGACCGGGGGTCAAGGTCCAACGGGTGACGGCCCTCCACCGCGACATCGCCTACGCCATGGCCGCCACCGAGGTGCGCATACTTGCGCCCATACCAGGCCGTTCGGCCATCGGGGTGGAGGTGCCCAACCGCCAGCGCCAGACCGTGACGCTCGGCGACATCCTCTCCTCGGGGGAGGCGGCGGCCGCCCGCCACCCGCTGGAAGTGGCCGCGGGCCGGGACATAGCTGGGCGCCCGGTGC
This sequence comes from Actinomycetes bacterium, assembly GCA_021798075.1. Next base: position 14,722 of record JAJZYO010000004.1, on the reverse strand, counting down.
TCGTCAACCTGGCCGAGATGCCCCACATCCTGATCGCGGGCGCGACCGGCTCGGGCAAGTCGTCGTGCCTCAATGCCATGCTCACGTCCGTGCTGATGCGTGCTACCCCCGAGCAGGTCCGCCTGATCCTCGTGGACCCGAAGCGCGTCGAGCTCGGCGCCTACGCCGGCCTGCCCCACTTGCTCACCAATGTCGTCACCAACCCCAAGCGCGCCGCCAATGCCCTGCGTTGGGCGGTGGAGGAGATGGAGCGCCGCTACGACCTGCTGGCCGAGGTCGGCATGCGCGACATAACCGGGTACAACGCCGCTTACGACCGGGGCGAGCTCAACGACCAGCCCGGCGGGCACTCGGCGGGAGGGGAGCCGGCGCCAGGTGGCTGGGCAGACAGAGAGCCGGCAGGAGGGGAGCCGGCAGGAGGGGAGCCGGCGGAGGGGGATTGGGCAGAGGAGGATTGGGCAGAGCTGCACGACACCACCTCGGGCCACGGGGAGGACCCGACAGTGCCCGACGGGGCGGGAGCACTCCAGGCCCAGCGGTACGAGCGGCTCCCCTTCGTCTTGGTCGTGGTGGACGAGCTCAACGACCTGATGATGGTGGCGGCGCGCGATGTCGAGGAGTCGATCTGCCGGATCGCCCAAATGGCGAGGGCTGTCGGCATCCACCTCGTCATAGCCACCCAGCGGCCCTCGGTCGACGTGATCACGGGCCTCATCAAGGCCAACATCCCCTCCCGCCTCGCTTTCGCCGTCTCTTCGCTCGCGGACAGCCGGGTCGTGCTCGACCAGGCCGGCGCCGAGAGGCTGATAGGAAAAGGGGACATGCTGCTGCTCACGGCCTCTTCCAGTTCGCCTCGGCGCCTCCAGGGGCCCTGGGTGGACGAGGAGGACGTCCGAAAGGTCGTGGCCCACTGGCGCCGGCAGGCCTCGCCCTCTTACGTGGAGGGGATAGAGGGCCAGGAGGCCGGTCCGGGCGAGGCCAGCGGCGACCCCGAGGACAACGACGACTTGCTGGAAGCCGCCATGGAACTGGTCGTGCGCAGCCAGCTCGGCAGCACCTCCATGCTCCAGCGCAAGCTGCGGGTCGGCTTCGCCCGGGCCGGCCGGCTGATGGACCTGCTCGAACAGCGCGGCGTCGTAGGGCCGTCGGAGGGTTCCAAGGCGAGGGCCGTCCTGATGACGGTGGACGAGCTCGAGTCGCGCGGGGACTAGGCCGCCAGGGACAGGGCACGGGACATCCAGAAGATGTGGCGCACCGCGCGGGCGCCGGCGTCGTCGGCCAACCTCGGGCCGGGTTTCGACACCCTGGCGGTGGCGCTCGGCCTTTACGTGGAGGTGGGGCTGCGCCCGCGTCCCGAGGGCCTGCTCGTGGTGGCCGAAGGCGAGGGCTCGGAACTCCCCGGCGGGCCTTCCCACCTGGCGGCCCGTGTGGCGCGCGAAGTCCTCGGCCATGACCGCTTCGAACTGCGTGTACGTTCCCAGGTGCCCGTTGCGCGCGGTCTCGGCTCGTCGGCGGCCCTGGCGGTGGCGGCGGCGGCCGCGGCCGGCGCCGGCGTGCCGGACGAGGCTTTCGAGCGCGCCTTCGGTGTGGACGGCCACCCCGAAAATGCAGCCGCGTCCGCCTTCGGCGGGCTCGTCGCCGCTGCGGTGGTGGGGGGACGGCCGGTCGCCCGGCACCTCCGTCTCGACCCCCAACTGCGCTTCGTGGTGCTCGTCCCCGACCACGAGCTCCCGACCGCCGACGCCCGCCAGGCCCTGCCGGCCTCGGTGCCCATCGAGGACGCCGTGTTCAACTTGAGCCGCCTCGGCTTGCTCGTGGCCGGCCTCGCCGACCGCCGCCAGCTGGTCCCCGAGGCGGGGGACGACCGGCTCCACCAGCCCGCTCGCGCAGCCCTGTTCGCCGAGGCCGAAGCGCTGCTGGCGGGCCTCCGCCGGCGAGGGGCGCTCACCTCTTGCTGGTCGGGGGCCGGCCCGAGCGTACTGGCGCTCTGCGACGCCGGAGCTGCCAGCGACCTTTGCGCCGCCGGCCGCGAGCTCATGGCGTCGCTCGGGGTCCCGGGCAGGGCCCTCCTGCTAGAAGCCGACCACCGCGGCGCTCAGGTGAGCGAGGCACCGGATCACTAGCGGGCGGGCTAGCCGGCTAACGGCGCCCCCAGCGGCCCCTGCAGGGCGCGACGTGGACGAGGATGTTATACGTGAACAGGGCGATGGCGAGGTGCATCAGCATGAGGAAGGCAACGGCGTGCACCGGTTGGCCCTTGTACAGGATGTACAGGTCGGGTAGCCATAGGGCCAGGGTGACGGCGATGGCCATCCTGAAAAAGACCCAGCGGGGGCTCGACGTAAGGCGGGTGACGATGGGCCAGCCGGTACAGGCGATGAGCACGCCGATCACGGTCAAGGTGGCATAGTCGTAGAAGCGGAAGTGGACGTACCCCTTGGTCGCGGGGAAGAAGTGCTCGGCCACCCTGACGATGGCGGTATCGACGAGAAGCGACGCCAGGACCGCGGCAATAGTGGCTACGACGACGCGCGGCAGGGACGGTTGCTCGTCGCTCGGGTCGAAATCGATGTGGGCGAGCCACAATGCGCGCCCGAGCATGGTCTCGTCCAGGTTTTGCAAATAAGCCCTCCTTCGCCACAGGGCACCTCGTACCCGCACGCTTTGACGGCACCTACAGCCCCCTATGAGTGGCTGGTGCGGGTGTTGATATACCACAGGCTGGCCAACGGGCCCGTGTGGTCCCCCTGTAGTCTCTTCTGGAGTGGCGAGTTACTGGCTGGAGACCCTCGGGTGCCCCAAAAACCAGGTGGACTCCGACAAGCTCGCGGGCGCGCTCGCGCTGGAGGGCTACGGCCGGGCGGAGGAGGCCGGTAGCGCCGACTTGGTAGTGGTCAACACGTGCGCCTTCATCGAGGCGGCGCGTGAGGAGTCGGTGGCAGCCGTGCTCGAGATGGCGGGGGCCAAAAAGCAGGGCGCGCGCCTCGTCGTCACCGGTTGCCTGGCCGAGCGCTACGGCGAGGAGCTGGCCGGCGCCTTACCCGAGGTGGACCAGGTGGCCGGGTTTGGCGTGGCTTTCTGGGACCGGGCTGGCGCGCCTAGCGCGGCGCCGGTGTCGTTCAGGCGGTCGAGGTTCGACCTGCTCGAGCTACCGCGGCCGGCGGCCGGCGTGCCCTGGGCCTACGTGAAGATCGCCGAAGGATGCGACCGGCGCTGCGGTTTCTGCGCCATACCGACGTTCCGGGGGCGGCAGCGTTCCCGCTCGCGTGAGGCGGTCCTGGCGGAAGTGGGGCGCCTCGATGCGGAGGAGGTCGTGCTGGTGGCCCAGGACCCGGTGTCTTGGGGGCGCGACGCACGTGGTGGCGCCGGGGGCCACGGGGAACTGGCGGCGTTGGTCCGCGACGTGCAGGAGCTCGTGGAGCGCGTGCGGCTGCTCTACCTCTACCCCTCGGGGTTGACCGACGAGCTGGTCGATGCCATGGGCGGTTGCCCCTATTTCGACCTTTCCCTCCAGCATGTTTCGCGGCCGCTGCTGCGGCGCATGCGCCGCTACGGAGAGAGCGAGCGCTTCTTGGAGCGGATCTCCTACATCCGCCGGCGCTTCCCCGAGGCGGCCCTCCGGTCCTCTTTTATAATCGGCTACCCGGGGGAGACCGAGGAAGACCAGGACCTGCTGCTGTCGTTCCTGGAGGAAGCGCAGCTCGACTGGGCTGGTTTCTTCGCATTTTCACCCGAGGAGGGCACCTACGCCGCCTCCCTCCCGGGCCAGGTGCCGGCCGGGCTGGTAGCCGAGCGGGCCAGGGAGTGCTCGGAGGTGCAGGACGCCATCACCGCCTCCCGGCGGGCGGCCCTGGTGGGCACGAAGTGCCGGGCCCTGGTCGACGCCGCCGGCGAGGCCCGGAGCCACCGTGAGGCCCCCGAGATAGACGGCGTCATCAACGTCCCGCCCGGCTTGGCCCCGGGCAGTTGGGTGGAGCTGGAGATAACGGGCTCCGAGGGCCCGGACCTCTTCGGTGAGCCGGTGGGGCGTTGAGCGGCGAGAAGTCATCGGTCGCCGGCGAGGTCGGGAGGGTCGCCCAGGTCGGCCAGCCTGCGGCGTTTGGCCTCATGACGGCGGCCAACGGCGTGACCGTGGCGCGCATCGCCGCCACGCCCGTGCTCGTGCTCGTAGTCCTGAGCGGGATCCCCTCGTGGGCTGCGCTCGTGCTCTGGGCGGCGCTGGCGTCCTCCGACGCCGCTGACGGGTGGGTGGCCCGGCGGCGGGGCAAGAGCGCCTCGGGAGCGTTCCTCGACCCCTTGGCCGACAAGTTCCTCGTGCTGGGGGCCATGGCGGCCATAGCTGCCCTGGGCAAGTTCACCTGGGCGCCGGTCGGCCTCTTGGCAGCCCGGGAGGCCCTGATTACCGCCTACCGCGTCGTCGTGGCGCGCCAAGGTGTGAGCGTCCCTGCCCGGCGGGCGGCAAAGGTGAAGACCCTGGTCGAGTTTTTGACCGTGGGCCTCGTGCTCGTGCCGGTGGCCGGCGCATCAGAGGACACCTTCGCCCAGGTCGCTCGTGTGGCGCTTTGGTTCGCGGTGGCGCTGGCTTGGGCGAGCGCGGCGCAGTACCTCTTCGACAGCCGTTCTGCAGGCCGGCGGGCGTTCGCCGGCAACGCCTGACCACGGGACGGTCGGGCTATGGAGTGCGAGGTGCTGGCCATCGGGACCGAACTCCTGCTCGGCCACGTGGTCGACACCAACTCCGCCTGGATCGGCCAGCAACTGGCGCTCGCCGGGATCTCCTGCCGCTACCAAGCCAAGGTCGGGGACAACCACGAAAGGATCGTGGACGGCCTCCAAGAAGCCCTCTCGCGTGCCGACGCCGTCATCTGTTGCGGGGGGCTCGGGCCCACCCAGGACGACATAACCCGGGAGGCGATCGCGGAGGTCATGGGCGTTGCCCTCCGCCGCAATGCCGACGTCGAGGCGCGGCTGCGGGAGCGCTTCGGGGGGAGGGACGTGCCGGCGAGCAACTGGAAGCAGGCCGACGTCCCCGAGGGCGCATCGTTGATCATGGCCTCGACGGGCACGGCTCCCGGCCTCGTGTGCCCGGTGGGCGACAAGGTCGTTTACGCGGTGCCGGGCGTGCCAGCCGAGATGCGCGAGATGGTGGGCGGTGCCGTGGTGCCCGACCTGGTCCGCCGGTCGGGCGGCCAGGCCACCATACGGAGCCGGTTCCTGCGGGTCTGGGGGGTGCCCGAGTCCAAGGTCGCCGAGATCGTCGCCCCCCGGTTGTCGGCTCTGGAAGGGACGCCGACGACGATCGCCTTCCTGGCCAATGTGGCCGAAGGCGTGAGGGTGAGGGTCACGACCAGGGCGGCCGGCCCCGGTGCAGCGGCCGAGGCGGAACGTGCGCTCGACCGGGAAGAGGCCGAGCTGCGTGCTTTGCTCGGAGATGCTGTGGGCGGCATAGACGACGAAGATCTGGAGGTCGTGGTGGCCCGCCTGCTCGAGGGTTCGGGGTTGCGCCTGGCGGTGGCGGAGTCCCTCACCGGTGGGCTCGTGGCCACGCGGCTCACGTCGGTGCCCGGGGCGAGCGTCTGGTTCGCCGGCGGTGTCGTGAGCTACGGGAGCGACGTGAAGCGTTCGCTCCTCGGGGTCGGGGAGGGCCCGGTCGTAAGCGAGCGCGCCGCTCGTGAGATGGCCGCCGGCGTGGCCCGGCTGCTCGGGGCGGACGTCGGGCTCTCGCTCACCGGGGTCGCCGGCCCAGAGCCCCAAGACGGCCAGCCTGTCGGCACCGTCTTCGTCTGCCTGTCCTGGCCCCCCCCGGGCCAGGTGAGCGCCCTGGCCCTGTCGGGTGACCGGCGGCTCGTGCGTGAGCGCGCGGCTACCTACGCCCTCGACATCTTGCGCCACGCCCTGCTGGCACGCGGGCCGGCGTTGCGTGGCTCTTAGGGCCTCTCAGGGCCCTCTCAGGGCGGCTCAGCCGAACCAGTTGGCCGGGAGCGCTTCGGCTGCCAGGTCGGGCTCGGGAGCGTGGCGGACCACCAAGCGGTCGCGCTCCCTGCGTAGCTCGCCGGCGGCCTCAGCGCACTGTGAGCTCATAGGCATCTCGAGTACGGCCTTGGCCTGTTCGCGCGTGTAGCGGAACGGCTCCTGCTGCAGGGCTGCAAGGGCCGCGTGCCTACTATTTGAGAGCTGAATGGCCTTGTTGACTTGGTCGAGACGGCCCAAGGCGTCGAGCAGGCCCTCCACGACATGAAGGCGGCTTTCGAGCTCTCGCGACGAACCAGACGAAGTCAGGTCCACCGGGTGGGCTCCAAGGTGAACGGTGCCGGACACTGCCATCAACACCTCCCAGAAACCCGAAAGGGCCAGGCCCTGGGAAACCCAGGGCCGAACCCGAACGGTCTTTGCTCTCCCAGTATCGCGCGCGAAGACTGTAAAGATCTAGAGAGAAGTTCCGTGATTTCCCTCGCTTGTACGTCACTCTGCGTGGGGCCGGGCCGGCACCCGGCCCTTGTGGCCGTGGCCGCAATGTGGCGCCCACGAAGGTGTCGCGCACCTGGCCGAGTGCCGGTCTGAGGCGTCAGTTTTCGAGGACGAGCGGCTCCTCGCCGGCGGGCTCACCAGGCGTGTCGCCGGTGCCGACACCGACCTGCTGGCGGACCCTCTCGGAGATCTCGATCATGAGCTCGAGGTTTTCTGCAAGGAAAGCCTTGGCGTTTTCCCGGCCCTGGCCGATCTGCTCGCCCTCGTAGGTGTACCAGGCCCCGGACTTGCGCACGATGCCAAGGTCGGTGGCCACGTCGAGGAGCGAGCCCTCCCGGCTTATGCCCTTGGAGTACATGATGTCGAACTCGCACTGCTTGAAGGGTGCTGCGCACTTGTTTTTCACCACTTTCACCCGGGTGCGGTTGCCCACCACCTCCGCTCCGTCCTTGATGGACTCGACCCGGCGTATCTCGAGGCGGACCGACGAGTAGAACTTGAGGGCGCGGCCGCCAGGGGTGACCTCTGGGCTGTTGTGGACGACTGTGCCATCCGCGAGGAAGTTGTGGGTCCCCTCGACCTCGATGTCGAAGCGGCGCATGCTCCTGGTGCGAGGCTTCTGGACGATTGCGTTGACAGGCATGGGCATGAGCTCATAGTGAGGCGGCGCGAACACCGGCGCGATATCGAAGCGGTTGCGGAAGCGCTCCTGGAGCTTGTAGTCCATCGAAGGGTGTATGAAGGGGGCTACCAGAGCCTGGAACTTCGCCGTCTCGTCCTTGGAGAACACGAGTACGGCCTTACCGGCCTTACCTGCGTAGCGAAGCCGACCCCGGATGCCCCAGGTGCCGGCGAGATAGCGGACCAGGCGCTCGCGGCTTGTGGCCTCTATGGCTTCGACGCAAATCTCGATACGGCCGCTGCCGCCAGCGGTGCGTGATCGAAGGCCCTTGGAGCGCTCGCTGTAGCATCCGTCGTCCATGTACCAGATCGCGAGGGAGAGGGGTGTCAGCGCCTTGAGGTACTCCTCGCTGATCACCTTCTTGCTTCCGAGATAGACAGCCGCACGGAGCTCTGCCAGCTCCGGCAGGGAGGGCAGGTCGAAAAAGACGGCTCCCTTGGAGTGGGTGGACCGAGAGGGGTTTAGGTTGCCGAAGAGCGAAGCTTTCCATTCCGCGTAGGCCGCCTGCTTGGCGCCGTGGCCCAAGCGGAAGCGGCTAGCGAGGCCGCTGTGCGTAGGTGACAGGGCGCCGTCTCCCATAAGACCCCCGAGGACTACCTGCCATTGGAGGTCCGAGAGGCGGTGCTGTACGGCCTGAAGGACCCTATCGCCGGGCCTCAGCTCCTGGGCTTCCTTCCAGCCCGCTGGGGTACGGATCTGGTGGTTGGGTGTGCAAGCGAACTGTGACTTGCCGTTTCCGGCGGGCCGGCCGACCGTGAACTGAAGGAAGCAGTCGGCCTTGCCGTTGTCGAACCAATTGACTACCCGCTTGGGTACAACAGCATCCACGTCCGAGTCGTACGAGAGGACCTCGACGGGGAGTCGCTGGTTGACGATCTTGCCGATCTTCTCCTGGCTGCCGTCGGCAAGGGTGACTCGCGTCCCATACGAAAGGCAGCCGAACATGACCCCTACCTTTTCCCGGAGCTGGTTGATGAAGACGGCGATCGTATTCGACTTGCTGAGGGTCCCGGTCAGCTTGCGCAGCGCTTGGGACATGAGGCGGGCCTGCAGCCCGACGTGGGCGTCGCCCATCTCGCCCTCGAGCTCGGCGCGGGGGGTGAGGGCGGCGACCGAGTCGATCACGATGACGTCGAGGGCGCCCGAGCGTATGAGCATGTCGGCGATCTCGAGGGCCTGCTCGCCGGTGTCGGGCTGCGAGATGAGCAGGTCGTCCACGTTTACACCGATGGCGCCGGCATAGATGGGGTCCATGGCGTGCTCGGCGTCTATGTAGGCGCAGATGCCGCCGTTGCGCTGAGCCTCGGCGACCACGTGCATGGCCAAGGTGCTCTTGCCCGACGACTCCGGCCCGAACAGCTCGACTATGCGGCCGCGAGGTAGGCCCCCGATGCCGAGGGCCAAGTCAAGGGAAAGGGCGCCGGTCGAGATGGCCTCGACCTGCATGTGGACGTTTTCGCCCATCCGCATGATGGCGCCCTTGCCGAACTGCTTCTCGATCTGGCCCAAGGCCGTCTCGAGTGCTTTGTCACGTTCCACCTGGGGCATCCTCTCGCTCATTTCAGTGTGGTTGTTTGGCTGCGGGCAACACTACGAAGGGGGTGTGACCACCACTCGCCGGCGGGGCCGGCGGGTGGCCGGGGCCGGCGGGTGGCGGGTACCTTCTGGGCTGGTCGAGTACGAACTTCATAAGTGTAACTCACCCCGAGCCTAGCGGCAAACACAAGTTCGGTGGTGGATGCCGCGGCTCTTACCGGAGCTGGCGCTCAGGCGCCTGGCGCCCGAGGGGGAAGACCGCGACCTCGGTGTACCTGGCCCCGTTTGGGGTGGAGCTCGCTCCTGACCAACGACAGCGAACCCGCTTCCCAGGACATCTCCAGGGGGGCGAGCAGTTGGCCGGCTTGGCGCAGGTCCGCTTCGCCTCGGGCGCGCGCCACGGTCAAGTGCCCGCGGAAGGCCCGGGAGGGCGGGGGCTTGCCGATCTTCGCGGTCACCCGCTCGACGGTGCGGGCGGCTTCGGCGAGGCCTTCGACCGGCCAGATGATGAGCCCCGGCCCCATGAAGCGCGTGGAAGGCCCGCCCCGTGCCTCGAGGGGGCCGCTCAGGTGGGCGGCCGCCTTGGCGAGGGCTCGGGAGGCCCTGGCGACGCCCGCCTGATCGAGCTCCCCGAAGAAGCGGAGGGTCACGTGCCACTGGTCCCTCGTCGACCAGCGGGCGCCGTCGAACTCCGGCCGAGGCAGGGCGCCCAGCGCGTCCAAAACCTCTTCGGTCGGCCAAACGGCGACAAAATAGCGCACCTGGTAAGGAACGCTAGCCAAACCAAGGCCGCTCCGGGAGCAGGCTGGCGGGGGCCCGCTCAACCGAAGCGGCTAATTGGATCCTAGCTCACCTGGCCCTGTACCTGCCCTGTACCTGCCCTGAACCTGCCTGGTACCTGCCTGGGGTGGGCCGTGGCCCGTGGGTGTACGCCCGGTCCGGGCGCCGGCGAGCTTAAGCTCGTTCGCGTGGTCCCTCGAATTGACGAACGCCCGGCGGTGCCGGCCGGTCCGCGCCGTTATTTCGTGCGCACCTTCGGCTGCCAGATGAACGAGCACGATTCGGAGCGCTTGGCCGGCCTCCTGGAGAGCGAGGGCATGGTGCCGGCCAGCGCGCTCGAGGAGGCCGACGTGGTCGTCTTCAACACCTGCTGCATCCGGGAGAACGCCGACAACCGCCTCTACGGCAACCTCGGGCAGCTGCGCGCCATGAAACAGCGCCGGCCGGGCATGCAGATCGCGGTGGGTGGCTGCCTCGCCCAAAAAGACAGGGAAAAGATCGTCGAGCGCGCCCCCTGGGTCGACGCCGTCTTCGGGACCCACAACGTGGGCCACGCGGCCGCCCTGCTCGAGCAGGCCCGGGGACAGGGGCCGGTGGTGGAGATCCTCGAAGCTGCCGAGACCGACCAGGCCGAGTTCCCCTCGGCGCTCCCGGTGCGGCGCGAGCTCCCCTTCGCGGCCTGGGTGACGATCCAGGTTGGCTGCGACAACCGCTGCGCCTTTTGCATCGTGCCGTCGGTACGGGGGAAGGAGCTGAGCCGGCCCTTCTTCGAAGTGGTCGAGGAAGTGCGCCAGCTCGCCGCCGGCGGGACCCTGGAGGTAACCCTGCTCGGGCAGAACGTCAACTCCTACGGGCGAGATCTCGCGCTGGCGGCCCGCCGGCTGCCCGACTGGCGTGGTTACGAGCACCTCACTGGTAAGGAGTGGGCGAGCGCCGATCGCCCCCGTGCGAGGCCACTTTTCGCCGACCTGCTCCGCGCCGTGGCACGCATCGAGGGCATCGAGCGCGTCCGTTTCACGAGCCCGCACCCAAAGGACCTCCGCCCCGAGACGATCGAAGCCATGGCCACCGAAAAGGCCGTTTGCCCCCATCTCCACTTGCCGCTCCAGTCCGGAAGTGACCGGGTGCTCGCCTCGATGAGGCGGGGTTACACGGCCGAGCGCTACCTGGAGAGGTTGCGGGCGGCCCGGGAGGGGGTCCCCGACCTGGCCGTCACGACAGACATAATCGTCGGTTTCCCCGGCGAGACCGAAGAGGACTTCGTAAAGACCTTGGAGGTGGCGGCCGAGGCTCGCTACGACAGCGCCTACACGTTCATTTTCTCGCCCCGGCCCGGCACGGAGGCGGCAGCGTGGGAGGACCGCTTCGTGCCGGCGGAAGTTAGCGCCGAGCGCTTCGAGCGCCTGCGGCGGGTCGTCGAGCGCAGTGCCCTGCGGGCGCACGAGGCGCGCGTCGGCCGCACCGAGGAAGTACTGGTCGAGGGGAAGTCCAAAAAAGGCCCGGCTTGGTCCGGCCGGACGCGCCAGAACAAGCTCGTGCACATGGAGGGCGAGGGGCTGCGGGCCGGCGCGGTGGTAGAAGCGTTGGTCACCCAAGCCGCTCCCCATTTCCTCAAAGGGAAATTGGTACGCGTGGTGGCCGAGCCCAGGCACCGCAACTTGATACCGGTGGCGGCCAACTGAGCGTGAGCCCACCGCGGCTCGCCCTCGTCGGGCCGACCGCGAGCGGAAAATCGGCGCTGGCAGTAGAGATTGCCCTTCGTTTGGGCGGCATAGAGATCGTTAGCGCCGACTCCATGCAGGTTTACCGCGGGATGGACATCGGTACGGCCAAACCCGGCCCCGCCGAGCGGCGCGGGGTGCCCCACCACTTGCTGGACGTCGCCAGCCCGGGGGAGGACTGGGACGTAGCCCGCTTCGTGAAGGAGGCCACGGAGGCCGTGCGCGGGGTCGAAGCGAGGGGCCACCGCCCGCTCCTCGTCGGCGGGACGGGCCTCTACGTCCACGCCTTGGTGGACGGTTTCGACGTGCCGGGGCGCTTTCCCGCCGTGAGCGAGGCGCTCGAAAATGATCCCACACCCGAGCTCTACCGGCGCCTGTCCCGGCTCGACCCCGCCGCCGCGGCCAAGATCGACCCCGGGAACCGCCGCCGGGTGGTCCGGGCGCTCGAGGTGGGCTTGGGGAGCGGGCGGCCGTTCTCCTCCTACGGGCCGGGCGTGGGGGCCTTCCCGCCCACCAGCTGGTCGCTCGCCGGCGTGTGGCTGCCCCGCGCCGTGGTGGCGGCCCGCCTTGCCCGGCGCCTCGAAGCCATGGTGGGCGCTGGTTTCGTCGAGGAGGTGCGGGCTTTGGCCGCCGGGGCCGAGGGGCTCTCCCGCACGGCCCGCCAGGCCCTCGGTTACCGGGAGCTCCTCGCCCACGTCGAGGGCGGCGTGCCCCTCGGTGAGGCGCTCGGCGCGGCGCTCCGCCGGACCCGCCAGTTCGCCCGCCGCCAGCGCATGTGGTGGCGGCGCGACCCGAGAGTGCGCTGGTTCGGGGCGGCGGAAAACCCATTGGCAGTACTGCCGGCCCTGCTGGGAAACTGGAGCTGCTGGGAAACTGGAGCTGCTGGGAGACTGGAATTGTGATTGAGGTAAGGCGCTAGTGCCCGACGAGAACCGGTTGGTGCTGGACAAGTACGAGGCCCTCGGCAACGACTTCTTGGTCCTCGTGGACCGAGAAGGCCGGTCCAAGTTGACCGTCGCACTGGCCCGGGCGGCCTGTGACCGCCATCGTGGCTTCGGCGCGGACGGCTTGTTGCGGGCCGGGCCGGCGGGCGGCGGGGCGCGGGGCGGGCGAGAGGCCGGTGAGGTGAGGATGAGCTTCGAGCTGCGCAACGCCGACGGGAGCGAGGCCGAGATGAGCGGCAACGGCTTGCGTTGCCTCGCCCACGCAGCGATCGACGCCGGCGCGGTGGCTGCCGGCCCGGGGGACAGCTTCGGCGTTTCGACCCCGGCGGGCCGGCGCGAGGTGCGGGTCCACCAGCTGAAGCGGGGCTGGATGTGGGCGAGCACGGAGATGGGGCAGCCCGAGGTGCGGGGTGAGCCGCACGCCTGCAACGTCGGCAACGGCCAGGTCTTCGTGGACGTGGGCAACCCCCACCTGGTCGTGCTCGGCCCCGACCCCGCGAAGCTGGACGTGGCCTCCCTCGGGGCCGAGCTGTCGAGCGAGCTCGGGAAGGCGAGCGGGGGGCTCAACGTGGAGTTCGTGGCGCTCGGCCCGGGCCGCGACGAGCTCACCATGCGGGTCTTCGAACGGGGAGTGGGCGAGACCCTGGCCTGCGGGACCGGGTCCGTGGCCGCCGCCGCGGCGCTGCGCTTTTGGGGGAGAGTGGGCACCAAGGTCACGGTCCACCAGCCGGGGGGCGACGTGGAGGTGGAGCTCCGCGACGACGGCGTCGCGGTCCTCACGGGGCCGAGCCGGCGGGTGGGCCGCTGCATACTGGAAGGGGACGTGCCGTGAGCCTCATAGAGCGCACTTTCAGAGAGAAGATCGTGCTCGTCGGCGTGACTGTCCCCGGCCCGAGCGACGGGGCGCCTCCTGCCGTCGAGACCGAGCGCCACCTCGACGAGCTGGCCCTCCTCGTGGCGACGGCCGGCGCCGACGTGGTGGGCCGGGTCCACCAGCGCCGCGAGGAGCCGGACCCCGCCACCTATATCGGCCGGGGCAAGGCCAAGGAGCTCCGGGAGGTCTCCGACGAGGTGGACGCCGACACCGTGGTCTTCGACGACGAGCTCTCACCGGCGCAGTCACGCAACCTGGAGAAGATCCTGGGGCGCACCGCCATCGACCGCACCGCGGTGATCCTCGACATCTTCGCCCAGAACGCCACCACCGAGGAGGGCAAGGCGCAGGTCGAGCTGGCACAGCTGCGCTACCGGCTGCCCCGTTTGCGGGGGCGGGGCACAGCGCTCTCCCAGCAGGCCGGGCGCATCGGCACCCGTGGCCCCGGCGAGACCCAGCTCGAGGTCGACCGCCGGCGCCTGGTGCGCCGCGCCCACAAGCTGGAAGCCGAGCTCGCCCAGCTGGAAAGGCGTAGGCGGCTCCAGCGCAAGGGGCGCCGGCGGAGCCGTCTCGTTTCGGTGTCGATCGTGGGCTACACCAATGCAGGCAAGTCGACCCTGCTGAACGCCCTGACCGGGGCGGGCGTGGTGGCAGACGAGAGGCTCTTTGCCACCCTCGACCCCCGGACGCGACGGCTCGCACTGCCGGGCGGGGAGCCCGTGCTCGTCTCCGACACGGTCGGGTTCGTCCGCAAGCTCCCCCACCAGCTCGTCGAGGCGTTCCACAGCACCCTGGAGGTGGTGGACGAGGCCGACCTGCTCCTGCACGTGGTCGACTCGGCGGCGCCCCAACCCGAGGCCCAGCTCGACGCCGTCCGCACCGTGCTGGCCGAGATCGGCGCCGCGGACGTGCCCGAGCTGCTGGTGTTCAACAAGGCCGACCTGGCGCCGGGGAAGGCAGCCGAGCTCTCCGGAAGGTACCCCGGTTCGGTCGTGGTCTCGGCCGCGCGGGGCCAGGGCATGGCCGAGCTGCTCGGCGCCATGGCCGAGCGCCTTCGGCGGGCCAACCGGGTGGTCGAGCTGTCCGTGCCCTACGACCGGGGCGACGTGCTGGCGGCGCTCCATCGCGAAGGCGAGGTCCTCTCGAGCGAACAAGCCGACGGCGCCACCGTGGTGAGGGCTACGCTACCGGCGTCCGCCGTTTCGCATTTCGAGCCCTATCTGCGCCGATGAGCTTCCGACCCCCCAAGTACCCATACGAGAGGCTCGACCCTCTCCGGGAAAAGGCCGCCTCCCTCGAGGGCGGGGCGGTCGACTTGTCGGTGGGCAACCCCTGCGACCCGCCCAGCCCGGCGGTGCTGGAGGTCCTCGGGTCGGCTGACGAAGGCGGGGCGACACGCGGGTACCCCACGTCGCGAGGTTCTCTCACGGCCCGGCGGGCGGTGGCCGAGTGGTTCGGGCGGCGCCTGGACGTGGAGGTCGCCCCGGAACAGGTGGCACTCTGCATAGGCACCAAGGAACTCGTCGCCGGCCTCCCCGCCTGGCTCCACCTCCGTGACCCCTCGCGCGACACCGTCTTGTTCCCCGAGCTTGCCTACCCCACCTACGAGATGGGGGCGCTCCTGGCGGGACTGCGCGCCGTCCCCGTGCCCATGGGGGAGGGCTGGCACCTGCGCCTGGACGCCATCGAGGAGGCAGACGCCGAGCGGGCGCTCCTC
>JAJZYO010000512.1 GCA_021798075.1 Actinomycetes bacterium | reverse complement strand
GCCACCCGCAGCCACGATCGCCTGCTCAGCGGACCTCGAGAACGCATGGGCCTCGACGCTGACCGCGCGCGTCAGCGTGCCACCCCCGAGCACCTTCACGAGGCCCTTGTGGTGCACGAGGCCGGCCGCTCGCAAGGTGTCGGGCGTCACGCGCTGCGCGCCGCTCTCTTCGATGACATCGAGGTTCACCACGTTGTACTCGACTCTGAAGGGGTTTGCGAAGCCGCGCAGCTTCGGGATCCGCTGGGTCAGCGGCAGCTGGCCACCCTCGAAGCCCGGCTTGACGGTGTCGCGCGCGCCGGCGCCCTTCGTGCCCCGGCCCGCCGCCTTGCCACCCTTGCCTGCGATGCCGCGGCCGACCCGACGACGGGGCCGCTTCGACCCCGGAGCGGGGGCGAGGTCGTGGATCTTCACTTGGTGGCCCCTTTCGTTGCCTCCTGGGCCCGCACCTCGACCAGGTGGGTGACCGTGGCGATCATGCCCCGGATCTCGGGGCGGTCGGGCAGGACATGGGTGCGCCCGATGCGCCCCAGGCCCAGCGCGCGCAGCGTGCCCCGGTGCCGGGGCTTGACCCCGATTGCCGAGCGCACCTGGGTCACCTCGAGCATCTGCTCAGCCATCAGGCCACCTCGGTGGGAACATGGGGCGCCCGTTGCGCCTCCTGGTAAGCCCGGAGCACCCCGGCCGGGGTGACCTCCTCGGCCGACAGGCCGCGGCGGCGGGCCACCTCGTCGGGCCTCATCAGCGCGCGCAGCCCGGCCATGGTCGCCTGGGCCACGTTGATGCTGTTGGACGAACCGAGCGACTTGGCAACCACGTCGTGGATCCCGGCCAGCTCGAGGATCGGCCGGGCCGCGCCGCCGGCAATGACGCCGGTGCCCGGTGCTGCCGGCTTCAGCAGGACGCGACCTGCCCCGGCCTCCCCGATCACAGGATGGGTGATCGTCGACCCCGCCAGCGGGACCTTGCACAGGTCCTTCTTGGCCTCTTCGATGCCCTTCTGCACGGCCAGGCCGGCTTCCTTGGCCTTGCCGTAGCCGAGGCCCACCGTGCCTGCCCCGTCACCGATCACCATCAGCGCGGCGAACGAGAACCGGCGGCCGCCCTTGACGACCTTGGCCACCCGGTTCACCTTGATGGTGCGGTCCTGGTACTGCTGCTGTTCAGCCATTGCTCAGAACTCCAGTCCGGCTTCTCGGGCGGCATCGGCCAGGGCCGCGACCCGCCCGTGGTAGAGGAAACCGCCCCGGTCGAAGGCCACCTTGGTGACCCCAGCGGCCTTGGCCCGCTCGGCCACGAGCCGGCCCACCGAAGCAGCCGCCGTACGGTTGCCCGTGGCGCCGGCGTTGCGCACCGGGGCCTCGAGAGAAGACGCAGCCGCCAGCGTGCGCCCGGTGGCGTCGTCTATGACCTGGGCGACCACGTGACGGTTGGAACGGAAGACGGCCAGACGGGGCCGCTCCTGGCTGCCGGTCAGGTGCTTGCGTACACGGTGGTGCCGCCTGGCTCGGGCGCTGCGCTTGTCGCTCACATTGCTCATCGGGTCCTCACTTCGCAGCCTTGCCGGCCTTGCGCCGGACTACTTCGCCCGCGTACCGCACACCCTTGCCCTTGTAGGGCTCAGGTGGCCGCAGCTTGCGGATCTTGGCCGCCACCTCGCCCACCACCTGTTTGTCGCTGCCCCGGATGCTCACCCGGGTGGGTGCAGGGACTTCGAAGGTGACCCCCTCGGGGGCCTCGACCGTCACCGGGTGAGAAAAGCCGAGGGCGAGCTCGAGGGTGGCCGGTCCCTTGGGCGTGGCCCTGTAGCCGACGCCCACAATCTCCAGGTCCTTGCTGAAGCCGGCAGTCACACCGACGACCATGTTGTTGACCAGGGTACGGGTCAGCCCGTGCAGGGCCCGGTTGCGCCGTTCGTCGTCAGGACGCTCTACGAGCAGCACCTGGCCCTCCTGGCGCACAGTTATGTCACCCGCCACCTCGTGGTGCAGCGTGCCCCGGGGACCGCGTACGGTCACCGAACGGCCGTCGAGAGTGACGTCCACTCCTGACGGCACGGGTACCGGTGCCCTACCTATGCGTGACATGCGATGCTCCTAGTTCGATACCTGAACGCTGACAGGCGCGCTCACCAGACGTAACAGAGGACTTCCCCACCAACCCGGCGCTTGCGGGCCTCGCGGTCCGTCATCAAGCCATGGCTGGTGGAAAGCACGGCCACACCCAACCCGCCAAGGACACGGGGCAGCTTGTCGGCCCCAGTGTAGACACGCAGGCCCGGCTTGGAGACGCGGCGGATGCCCGAGATGGTGCGAGTGCGGTCCGGCGCGTACTTCATGGCCACCTCGAGCACCCGTCCCGGGCGCCGTTCGTCGGAGACCACGTTGTAGCCGGAGATGTACCCCTCTTTGAGGAGGATCGCAGCCAGGGACTCCTTCAGCTTGGACGAAGGCATCCGCACCGTGTCGTGGTGCGACACGTTCGCGTTCCGCAGGCGGGTCAGCATGTCCGCGATGGGATCGGTCATCGTCATATGCCTGCCCTCCTACCAGCTCGACTTCGTGACGCCGGGGATCTCGCCGGCATGGACTAGCTCACGCAGGCAGATACGGCACAGCCCGAACTTACGCAGCACCGAATGCGGCCGGCCACAACGACGGCA
>JAJZYO010000511.1 GCA_021798075.1 Actinomycetes bacterium | reverse complement strand
AGCGCATATTCCAGTCGATCCGGACACTGGTTCCGGCCGCCAAGTGCACAGGACCCCTACACGCGGCCCTGTTGTCGCCATCAGCAGCAGGAGGAGGAGACACCAGGGTGCAGGGCGGCGACCAACCGGCAGGGACCGCGGACGGGAGAGGGGCCTGTACGGCTTCGAGGCGTAAACGCTGGAGGTTGGCCCCGGCCCGGGGCCCGCCGAAGAGCGCAGCCGCCGGGCGGGTGACTTACGGCTCGCGCTTGCCACGTAGACAGCGAGGAGGGCCTGCTGGCCCAGGAGCTCAGCTCCCAGAGCCGCGTAGAAGCCGGCGGTAATGGTCGACCAGCGAGCGGGGGACCTTCTTCCCTTTGGCGCGGTAGCGGGCCTTCAGCGCAGCCCAGCTGCGTGCGAGGGCCGAGTTCTCGGGCGAAGCTGCTGCTGCGTCGAGCTCCAGCTTCTCCAGTAGGACGTCGTCGTCGCGGACGATGAGCCGGGCTTTGCCGATAGCCCAGCCCGCGAGGGCGGGCTTGTGTGCAGCTATGGCTGCTTGGGCCAGCTCGACGGCGGCGCTATAGGCCTCGTTGGTCAGGCGCGTTGCCAACCCACCGGCCTCGAGCGCCCAGGTGAAGGTACCGGTCGGCACGTTCGCGAAAGGGACGCCCCGGAGGAGGGACAGGGCCTCAGCCAGATGACCTACGGCCCCATCAGGGTCGGCCTTGGCACGTGCTATCGCCGACTCAAAACGAGCCACGTCGGTGCCGATGCCCACGGCCCGGTAGCCCCTGGTCCTCGAACTAGAAGGCAGGTGCTCCGCGCCGATGGCCTTCCGTAGCGAGCTGACGCGGCTCCAAAGGGTGCTTGCGGCCCAGTCGGTCTCCTTGGCCGCGGCTAGGTCAGCACGCAGCTCCTCGCCGCTGAACTCCCTCTCCGGGCCCAGCGCGAGGCGCGCCAGCAGTTCGAGCTCCCGCGGGTCCAGGTCGACCACTCCCCCGGGTTCGGCGAACAACCTGGGCTGGCCGAGCACCTGCAGCTCTTTGTCGCCGGTAGGCAGGGGCGGCGGCCCGGTCGGCACGGAGGTGGGCTCGGGCCCGGCCGAAGTGGGCCCACCCGGTGCCGAGGCAGGACCCGACGGTTGCCGGGCCCCGAGCCGAGGCTCCCATGGGGCTTCTGGAGGGGTCCCGGGAGGCTCAGGCACCCGGTCGAGGCGCACCTGGCCGACGATCCGGAGCAGGGCACCCTCGGGCAAGGGTGACAGGACGTCAGCAGGCGAAGGACGCGGCGAGGGAAAATCGGCCTCGGGGACCCGTAACTGGTCCGGGCCGCCGACGGCGAGGGGCGCCTGGCCTTCGGCTATGTCGCTGGGACCTGCTGCGACGTGCGCAAAGGGACCGGGCCGCGGTCCTTGGTTGCCGTGGGACTGGGAGCTACCGAGCGCCCAAAGCCGGGACAGGCCACGCCTTTTCGTCGAGACGACCACCACGAAGCCGATAAGCGCCACGGCCATGAGGCCTCCGAGGAACAGTGACACCGGCGCACCTGGCCGAGCGCTCGCGGTAGGGCTCGTGGGAAGGGCCCGCAGGTACGGGGGAGGGTTGCCGGCAGGGGGAGGCGGCGGCGCGGACGGACCGGGGAAGTCGAGTACCACAGGGGCTGCGCTCAACCTCGCCCGGAACTTCACCGGGGCGCCAGAGGCGCCCATGGCTACTAGGGACGGCATCGTGATGTGCAGTACCGCAGCCCCAAGTTCGATGGACGCTGGCACACGCCAGTAGTAGTCCCCGTCGAAGAGGGCGCCGTGGCTCGCCGGGCTGCTCGCCGTTACCTTGGCTACGGTCGGCTTGCTGCCCGGCATCGTCAAGACGAGGTCGCTCCCACGCAAGGGCCTCGTGTACGCGAGGTCGGGGAGGCCCTGGCTGGCCGACGTGTAGAAGGGGAATGTCCCGCCGCGCACCACCAGCCAAGCTTCGCGTGGCCCCCCGGCCGTGGCGTTGGTACCAGGAAGGAAGTAAGTGAGGGAGGCAGAGATATTGAGCACCTGGGTGGCCTTCTCCCGGACACCCCCCCTCGGGCCGAGGACCGACAGGTCTGCTTCGCCGGGGAGGTCGAGGGGGACTTCCCAGCCGGTGGCCGTGGCGTACAGGATGCTCGGCTGAGGCCCCTCCCGCCGGCCATCCGTGAAGGAGAACTCCTGCGTGAAGCCGTCCCTGGACAGCTCCAGGCCGACGTCCTTGGCTTGCTGTGGGACGGAGGCGAGGTAGTAGACGGTCACGAACGGGGCCGTGCCACTGGTGTGCGGGAGGGGCTCGCGGTGGCCGCCGACCACCAGGCTCGCTGCCAGGGCGCGCGTGCTCGCGTTGAGGCCGAAGACCAACAGCTCCTGGCCCTTTCTCGCGCGGATTGCCGAGCCCCCCGCCCCGAGCACTTCCCCGAAGCGGTAGCCGGTGACCTGCGCTGTGAAACCGTCGCCGTTGATGCGCCCGTCGAGAGGCACGTGCAGGCGGAACACGGGCGGGGGGACGGTCACGATCGACGCCGGCCGGACTGTCGAAGCCAAAGCCGGCGGCCCCGACAGGACCACCAACGCCAGCGCGCCCGCCACCAGCCACACGAGGCAGAGGAGGCACTGGCCCACCGGCGACCTCCCGCCTCGCTGCCGCTTGGGCGATACCACCCGC
>JAJZYO010000510.1 GCA_021798075.1 Actinomycetes bacterium | reverse complement strand
TGCGGCTGGTTCGCGTCCTTGGAATCGGGGCGGGCCGCCCTCATGCTCGACGTGCATGTACGCCAACCGTCCGGGGGCGGCCAGTCCAGTAGCGGCCAGTCCAGTAGCGGCCAGTCCAGTAGCGGCCAGTCCAGTAGCGGCCAGTCCAGTAGCGGCCAGTCCAGTAGCGGCCAGTCCAGTAGCGGCCTGCCCCGGCGCAGGAGGCCTCCCTTCGTGGCTCGCGTCCGATCGGTGCTGGTGGATCCCAGCCGATGGCGCGAGCTGGCAGCTCCAATCGTGTGTTTTCCCATTGCACTGGCGGGTTTCGTCATCGCAATCTCCGCATGGTCAGTTGCCCTCGCGCTCGTCTTGCTGCCCGCCTACAACTACGACCTCCCCCGTCGAGGCGCGACGGCCTTTGGCTGGACGCTTAGCGGCGCGCCCAGCCTGGCCATCGCCGTAGCTCTGGGCGTGACGATGGCGCTGGCCGCCCCTCACGTGACGCTGGCCGCGGCAGTGGGAGTGTCGCGCTCCGAGCGCGCCGTGCTCGGTTGGACCCGGAGCCGAGAACTAGAGGAGCGCGTTGGCAACCTAGAGGAGAGCCGTTCGAAGATGGTGGCGGCGGAAGACTCGGAGCGCCGGCGTATCGAACGTGACCTGCACGATGGGGCTCAGGCGCGCCTCGTGTCGGTGGCGATGGAGCTCGGCAGGGCAAAGGCTCGTTTCTCCGACGACCCCGAGGCGGCCAGGGAACTTGTCGAGCAAGCCCACCAAGAGGCCAAGGCAGCCCTATCTGAGCTTCGGAACCTGGTGCGCGGTGTCCACCCCCCGGTGCTCTCAGACCGGGGCCTCGACGCCGCGCTCTCTGGCCTCGCGGCTCTGTGCCCTGTGCCGGTGACTGTCGAGGTCGAGCTCTCGCGGCGGCCGCCGGCGGCCGTTGAAGCGATCGCGTATTTCGTAGTGTCTGAGGCTCTTGCCAACGTGGCCAAGCACTCCCATGCCAATAGGGCGTCTGTCGTCGTGCGGTCCGACGGGCAGTCTCTGCGGGTCTTAGTGAATGACGACGGACAGGGGGGTGCGAGGCCGGACGGGGCAGGCCTGGCTGGCTTGGCGGACAGGGTCGGCGCCGTAGATGGGCGTTTTTCGGTCGACAGCCCGCCCGGCGGCCCGACAACCATCGAAGCGGATCTGCCATGCGGGTCGTGATAGCTGAAGATTCCGTGCTATTGCGCGAAGGGCTCAGCCGCTTGTTGATCGAGGGTGGGGTTGATGTGGCGGGCGCGGCGAGCGACGCTGAGACGTTCCTCCGCGAAGTCGAAGCGGCGGGGCCCGACGCTGTCGTCGTGGACGTGCGAATGCCACCGACTTTTTCCGACGAGGGCCTTCGCGCCGCGCTGGTCGTGCGGAAACGTTGGCCCGAGACGGGGGTGCTTGTCTTGTCTCAGTACGTGGAAGAGCGTTACGCGGCGGAGCTGCTCGCAGTGAAGGCGAGCGGCGGCGTGGGCTATCTCTTGAAGGACCGCGTAGCCGACGTCGCCGATTTCCTCGATGCGCTGGAGAGGGTCGCCCGCGGTGGCAGCGCAATAGACCCTGAGGTGGTCGCTCAACTGCTGACGCGCAAGGCCGACCCACTCTCCACGCTCACCCCGCGCGAGCGCGACGTGCTAGCGCTCATGGCGGAAGGCCGCTCGAACGCGGCCATTGCGACCAGCCTCGTGATCGGGTCGGGCGCCGTTGAGAAGCACGTGAACTCCATATTCATGAAGCTCGGCCTGGCGCCGACCGATACCGACCACCGCCGCGTGCTGGCGGTGCTCACTTACCTGGGTCTGTGAGGGAAAATGACAACTCCAATCTCGCTTACGCGTTCCCGCCGCTGGGCCCTCGTCATCGGGCTTCCCTTTGTCGTCGCGGCCATTGGCTTTAGTGCCCTCAACTATGTCTCGCTCGTCGGCCAGGACAGCTATCGTGTCCCGCCCACGGCCATACCTGGCACAGGTACGGTCACCTTGGGAGTGGGCAGCGGGGACATTATCGTTTCCCCGAGCAGTGATGGACGCTCGGAGTACAGCGGCATGGTGTACTACAGTCTGGTCAAGCCCAAGCTCCGCTGGAAGGCTTCTTCGGGCGAGGCGTTTTTGGCCGGCGGGCCCAGCTGCTTTTGGATCGGCAGCTGCGGTGGCAACCTGCGGCTCTCGGTGCCGCCGGGGCGGCCCGTCCACGCAAGCTCCGGCTCGGGAAATGTAAGTATCAGCGGCCTAAGCGGTGCCGTCCGAGCCGGCGACGGGTCGGGGGATATAGTCGTGAACGGCCTGTCGGGACCGCTCGAGGCGAACAACAGCTCGGGAAATATCGAGGCGAGCGGCCTCACTTCTCGCAGCGTAAAGGTGAACGACGATTCTGGCAACGTGAAGCTGTCCTTCACCAAGCCGCCCGCACGAGTTACGGTGACGGTCGCTTCGGGCAACATAACTGTAGTTGTGCCCGCCGGCACGACCTATTACGTAGTCCCTAGCGTGACGTCCGGCACGAAGCACATCGATGTCCAGACGGGCCCAAACTCGCAGCACACGATGTACCTGAGCGACGATTCAGGCGACATCAACGTCCTGCCGGCGAGTTAGTGCCAGTCTGCGCCTCCCGCCTCCCGCCTCCCGCCTCCCGCCTCCCGCCTCCCGCCTCCCG
>JAJZYO010000509.1 GCA_021798075.1 Actinomycetes bacterium | reverse complement strand
GCGTCCTGGCACTGTGGAGGGCTCATTTCGGACATGACGTAGAGGGCCTTTCGCGTGCTGCGGAGGGCCGGTTGAGAGCGCCCTTGCCGGACAGGCTCACCAGCTACCGCCAGTTCGTGTTCCTGGGCACAGGGCCGGGCGTCGGCTTGGCCGCCGAGGCTTGTCTCAAGTTCCGAGAGGCCGCCCTCGCCTGGGCCGAGTCTTACGCCGCCATGGAGTTCCGGCACGGCCCGATCAGCCTGCTCGACTCCCACAGCCTGGTCTGGTCCCTCGGCGAGCTCCCAGCGGGCCTAGCCGACGAGGTCCGCGAGAGCGGGGCGGCATTGGAAGTGCCCGCCACCGACCCCATGGCCGAGCTCGTACGTGCCCAACGCGCAGCCGTCGAGCTAGGCAAATCCAAGGGCCTCGACCCCAGCCGGCCCCGCCGGCTCGCTCGTTCGGTGGTCCTGTCGTGACCGACCAAGAGCCTTTCCTGCTCTCAGGGGACTTCCGCTACTTCCGGGTGCCCCGCCAAGCACTCATCGAGCCGGCCAGGCCACCTGGCCCGCTCCGTCGTCCTGCGATGACGCCCACTTCCCCGACTACGGCCCAGGCGGGCGCACTGGAGCTCCAAGCCGGTGTCGCCAACGACAAACGCTTACTTCCGTGGCTGGTCCGCCGATGAGCCCTCGGCCAGTGTTGGCACTGGATATAGGTGGCACGAAACTTGCCGCGGCCTTGGTCGAAGCCGACGGGACCTTCCGGGGCCACCGTGTTAGCACCACAAGCCCGGCTGACGGCCCGAACCGGGTGCTCCAGCGTGCTCTCGACCTGGCCGAGGCCGTTTGGCGGGCGCAGGAGGACCCGGCTCGACCAGGAGCGATCGGAGTTTCCACCAAGGGCCTCACGGGCGAGGCGGGCGTACAGCTCTCCGGCATGCCGGGATGGTCGGGCCTGCGGATCCCGGCGCTGCTCCGTGAACGCTTCCCGACCTCGGCCGTAGTCATCGTGAAAGACGTGAAGGCTGCGACGCGGGCGGAGATGACCTGGGGAGCCCTCCGTGGCGTGGCCCACGGCCTTTATGTCAACCTCGGGACGGGGATCGCCGCAGGCATAGTGGCCGCCGGGGAGCTCGTCGAAGGGGCGCACGGAGCCGCCGGTGAGATCGGTTACCTCCTCCCTTCGAGAAAAGCCCTGGCGCGCTTGCGCCCTCGCCAGCCGGGCGAGGAGGCATTGGCCCTTCTCGAAGGGCTCGTCGGCGGAGGAGCCGTACCCACTCGCACCCGCCGAGAGCTCGGGACGGCCTTGAGCATGGAGCAGCTCATCGAGCAAGGCGCCCGGGACGCGAAAGCCGCCTCGGCCCTGAACGAACTGTTGGACGAGCTCGCGTTCTGGATCGCCAACGTTGCCGTGGTAGTCGACCCAGAGCGCATCGTCCGCGGCGGAGGCTTCTTGCGTTCGAGGTCCGGCTTGGCCGACCGGCTCCGGGGCACCCTCGAGCGCTTCGCTCCTTTTGTCCCCGAGGTCGAACGGGCGCGCTTCGGGGCGGACTCAGCGCTTGTGGGGGCTGGTGCCGTGGCGCTCCGGCTGCGCCAACCAGTGATGACGGGCCCGTCTGGTGATTTCTCGGGAGAATTGCCATGAGTGACGTTTCTTGTGCCCTGCAATCGCCGTGGCTCGCCGTGACGGTTGCACCGGAGGGGATCTGGGAAGTGGAGAAACTGGCGAGGGACTCGACATGGCCCGCCGAGGCCATGAACCTGACCGGCCGCACCAACCGAGTAGAGGGCGCTCACCACGATGCAGTGACCGCCGGCAAGTCTTTCTCTCAGGCAGACCTCAGGAGGTAGCGTGACAAAGATCGCGATCGTCGGGGCTGGGAGTCTTGTGTTCACCAGGACCTTGGTCACCGACCTTATCCAACAGGAAGCAACAGCCGACGCCGAGGTGCATCTCGTCGACATCGACAGCCAACGCCTCGCCGACGCCACTAAGGCCGTCGAGGCTATCGGCGCCGCTGCCGGCCGCTCGATCCCCGTTGTGGCTTCGACCGACTGCTCCGAGGGTGTGCGAGGTTGCGACTACGTGGTCAACACCATCCAGGTCGGAGGAAAACACGCCACTCGGGTCGATTTCGACCTACCCGAGAAGTACGGCGTGCGCCAGACGATCGCGGACACACATGGCATCGGTGGCATCTCGCGTGCTCTACGGACTATCCCGCCAGTGCTCGACATCGCCCGTGCCGTCGCCGAGCACGCCCCAGACGCCTACCTCCTCAACTACACGAACCCCATGGCCATGGTGGTAATGGCGCTCACACGCATAGGGGCCACTCGCCACGTCGGCCTTTGCCACGGTACGGAGAACACCGCCAGGGAGCTCGCTGGCTACCTCGGTCTCGGCCACCCTTCAGAGCTTTCCTGGCGAGCAGCAGGCATAAACCATATGACCTGGTTCCTTGACCTCTCGGTAGCGGGCAAAGACGCCTACCCACGGCTCCGGCAGCTGGCCAGGTCGATCGACCCCTCCGCCCACGAAGACGGTGTCCGCTTCGAACTGTTGCGGCGGTTTGGGTACTTCGTGAGCGAGTCGAGCGTGCACAACGCCGAGTACTACCCGTGGTTCCTCCGCAGAGGCGCGGGGACGGAACCCCACGGGGTCCGCGTGCGCGAGTACCTGTTTCGCCTGGACGA
>JAJZYO010000508.1 GCA_021798075.1 Actinomycetes bacterium | reverse complement strand
GCCGGACCGGGCCGGGGAGGGTTCGTGGCCCTCGGCTTGTCGCGACCACTAGCCGCGGCCAGCGGCCGCTGCTTCTGCGGCGGAGATGATCGCCCGTGCCCTGGCAGCCAAAGCCTCTCCGCCGGCTGGCTCGGTGCCGGTAGGAGACGGCGCGCCGGAGCTCCGCGCCGAGAAATGCAGCTCCCGCGCGCCTGTCTGGCTAACCAGGGACGCGACGTTGGACGAGGTCACCCCGCCGCCCACGAGGACAATCGGGCCAGCCACCGAGCGGTCAACGAGTTGGCGGAGGCGTTCGGCGCCCTCCAGTGCGTTCGGGACACCGCCCCCAGTCAGTACCCGGTCTATCCCAAGGTCGGCGAGCCGGGCGTAGCCCGCGTAGGCGTCATGCACCTCGTCGAAGGCGCGGTGGAAGGTAACGCTGGCCGGCCTGGCGGCCGCCACAAAGGTTGCCGTCGCCTGCTCATCGATCACGCCCTCGGGCGTGAGGGCGCCGACCACGACCCCGCTGGCCCCCGCCGCCACGGTCCTCACAATCTGGTCGACCATGGTGGCGATCTCTTCGGCCGTGTAAACGAAGTCCCCGGGCCGAGACCTGATCAGCACCTGGACGCCGAGGTTGGCCCCGGTGAGGCCAACGGCCTCGACGACGGCGTTCGGGCTAGGTGTCAGCCCCCCAACGCAAAGGTCGCGGCAGAGCTCGATACGGTCCACCCCAGCTTGGAGAGCGGCCCTTACCCCCATTTCCGACTCGACACACAGCTCGTACTTGAGACGTCGGGAGGGCCCTGGGCCTACTGGCGAGCCCTGCTCAGCCGCCGACCGGCCAAGCCCAAATGACCGGCCAAGCCCAAACGACCCGCGGGCGCCCATCGACGCGACCGTCCCCTCAGTCGACCAAAGCCCGCAACGACGGGGTG
Source organism: Actinomycetes bacterium (assembly GCA_021798075.1). The sequence goes on along the minus strand of JAJZYO010000508.1, from coordinate 1,761 downwards.
GCCATCGCCGGGTCAAGCGGGTATATCGGCCGTTCCAGGTGTCGATGGCCGAGCCGGAGGAGATCTTGGTCGACGCCGCCGGGCGTGAGCGCGAGCAGCCAGTCAGCAGCCGCTTCGTACAACTCGGGCTCCAAGTATCCTATCTTCACAACCACGACGTCGGTTTTGGCCAGATCCAGGCCGAGGCGCGAGAAGTCAGACACCAGGTGGAACGGTTTGCGCCTGGATGTAAGCACAACGTCCAGACCTCCGGTCGACACGACCGCTATGTCGCCCCCGACCTCGTTGCCCGCCGACAACCGCCGGACGGTGCCAGAAAATGTGACCGGCGCCGCCGCGCCCGAGTCGATCTTGCCGCCGACGGTCAATCGCACACGATTGCCTTCCCCTGAGGCGAACGCCGCCGACACCGCTTCGGGGTCCGCAATGCTCGCGTAGGCTGCATGACATTTCCCGGCGGCTATGTCGGGCTCGACCAGCAGGTGGCCCAAGGCGAAGGCAGCATCACCCGCCCCACCGGCGGTCGGGTTGTCCCCCGAGTCGCTTATGAAAAACGGCCTCTTCGTGCTCTGGACGGCCCGTGCCAGGCATGAGGAAAAATCCGCGGCCGGAGCGACGAACTCGAAGTGGTCGCGAGCCTCCCAGTACGAGCGCGCCAGATCGAGAGCGTGTTCAGCGACAACCTCCCCGCTCTCGCCCGTCACCACCACCGCTGCCTTGCAACGCGGCTCGTCCCCCCAGGCATAGCCGACCCAAATTGCCGCGTCGAGGACGCCTGGCGCGCTCTCGACCAATGGGAGCCGGCCGTAAAGGCTCTTGGCAGGCTCGACCCGGGTGCTCGTTTTTTCGCCTGGCATTAGCACCGGCACCGGTACCCACGCCTTGCTAGGCCGGCCTGCCCCCCGAAGGCAGCCAACGAGGTTGCGCGCCGCGCGTTCGCGCGTTTCCCAAGTGTCCACGTGCGGTGCCGTGCGGTAGCAAGTCATCAAGTCGAGCAAGCCGAACAGCTCCCGGGACACGTTGCCGTGAAGGTCCATTGCAGCGGAGAAGAGCACATCATCGCCCAGGACGCCTCGCAGCCCGACCGTCAGGTCGGCTTCGGAATCTTGAAGGCCTTCCACGCTCATGGCCCCGTGGATATCGAGCAACATCCCATCGAGCTCACCTGCTGCCGCTGCCCTCTCGACTAGCTCTTGTTTCAAGGCCGCGTAGCAGGCGGGCACAACCTGGCCCCCGGGGAGGGCCGACGCGTGCAACAACGGCACCCACTCGACACGCTCTGCCCAGGACGGGCCATTGACCGCCCACTCATAGCGTTGGAGCAGAGCTTGGCCGCGAAGGACCCGGAAGTCGTCGAGGCCGCTACGGTGCGGAGAAAATACGCTCGCCTCGATGTGCACGCCACCGATCCCGATGCGCAGCGGTCTCGACGAAGGTTTCAATTGGACTACCAACTTTCTCCAGAATGAAAGTAACTTGCTATTAATCCATCGGACTTCACGGAGCTTGCTTCGTTCTCATATGCTACTCTCCACGACGGGTCCCCTATGGACCTGAGGAAGGGAGACCGATGCGACAAAGTTCGACCCGTAAACCCGCGCGAGCTGCCAAGCTAGCGACCACCGCCGGCGCCTGCGCCGCGCTCCTCGGCGTTGGCGGTGTGCCCGCGAGCGCAGCCGCCTCAACGACCAGCCTGCATTCCGCCACCCGAGCTGCCCCTTCTGGGGGCTCAGTGACTTATGCAGAAGACCCAGACGCTCC
>JAJZYO010000507.1 GCA_021798075.1 Actinomycetes bacterium | reverse complement strand
ATGTTTCGGCCGTGGCCACCACTAACGAGGGTGTCGCCGCCTCCCCCCGGGCGCCACCTGAGGCGCCGGCCGCCTCACCAGCCGCTTCGGCGCCGCTTCAGGGGCCGGCGAACCCCCCTTGACTCTCCCCTTGGGGGAGCCCCAAGGGTTCGTCCCTGGCCGCTAACCATCGCGACCAATGTCCACTTCGTTCATCTCTGACGCGTACGGGGCGAAATACGCCCAGGACACGACACTTTTGACCCGAAAGGACACTTGTCGGGACCAGAGGTCACTTGTCGGGACCCGAGGACGGGAGCACGGGGTGGCAGGAGGCGCGCCCATATTTTGCGCCTCGGCGCGGCTAGATTATATAAGTATGCAATATAAGTCGCTGGAGGGCGACCTGGAGAAGGTGCTCGAAAGGCTCCTTCGGCTGCTCAGGCAGATGCCCGCCACCGGTGACCTGTCGCTCACCGCAGCCGCGACCATGGCCCGCCTCGACCGGGAAGGGCCCCAGCGGCTCACCGACCTGGCGGCGCGCGAGGGCCAGTCGCAGCCGGCGATGACCCAACTGGTCACCCGCCTCGAGCACGCCGGCCTCGTCTACCGCACGCCGGCGCCGGCCGACCGTCGGGTGGTGATGGTAGGGATCAGCGCGCTTGGCCGTGAGCTCCTCCAACGGCGCCGGCACGACCGCTCTGCCTCGTTGCGTTCCCTGCTCGTGCGCCTGGACCGCGAAGAACGAGCGGCGATCGCACGCGCCCTGCCGGCGCTCGTGCGCCTGGTCGAGCTCGGTCTCGATGACGGCAAGGTCGCCGCAACCGCGAGGGCCACGGCGTGAGCCCTCCGGAGCCGTGGCAAGACCAGAGGTGACCAGAGGTGAGAGGCACGGTAGGGGGCCGCAGTGAGGGGGCACCAGTGAGCACCGAGCACGACTGTGAGCACCCCAAGCGCTGGACCCGGGCCGCAGTGAGGGGGCACCAGTGAGCACCGAGCACGACGCCTCCCCGCAGCGGTCGAGCTTCGAACTCGGAACCGACGGCCCGACCACGGTCCTCGTCGCGGTCGACGGTTCGCAGAGCGCCGGGCGGGCCATGGCGTACGCGGCTGGCCTCGCCCGGCGCAACAAGGCCCGCCTCGTCGCCGTGTACGTGCGCAAGATGCCGGTCACCCTCGCCGGCGACGCCTACGTCACCGCCGGCGCCACGGCCGCGCTCGACGACATCGAAAACGAGCTGCGGGCCGGCATGAGAGAGGAGCTCTCTTCTTGGGGGGTAGACGCCGACTTCGTGGTCTGTTCCGGGGAGCCCGTCCACGCCCTGGCCGAGATCGCCAAGCGTTACCGGGCCGATGCCATCGTCGTGGGCTCGTCCACGAACTTCCTCCACCGCATCGTCGGGTCGCTGCCGGCCAGTCTCATCCGTAAAGGTCAGTGCCCCGTCACGGTCGTGCCCTGAACCCCTGCTCGGGGACATCGACGCATCGAGGTATCGACGCACCGAGGTATCGACGCACCGACGTAAACGGCCCGCTCCCAGGCCGTCGCGCCCTCGGGGAACAATCGGGAGCCACGAGTTGTTATCCGGACAACGAACATTGGAAGGAGAACAACCCAACTCATGCCCCGCGAACCGGAGACCCTCCCTCTCTTGCCCCTGACCTCGGGGGTCGTGCTGCCCGGCATGGCCTTCACCATGGCCCTCGAGACCGAAGAGGCCCAGGTCGCCGCCGATGCCGCCGGATCGGTGGGAGGCCGCCTCGTGCTCGTCCCTCACATCGAGGGCCGCTACTCCGCGGTCGGCGTCGTGGCGGAGATCCTCGAGCTGGGCCAGATCCCAGGTGGCCCCAAAGCCATGGTGGTGCAGGGCCGCCAGCGGGCCCGCCTCGGCACGGCCGTGCCCGGTACGGGGCGCGCCCTTTGGGTCCAGGTCGAGCCAGCCGAAGAGGCCCAGGTGGGAGAAGCACAGCCGACCACCGAAGTCGCCGAGCTGGCCCGGGAGTACCGGGCCGTCCTGGAGAACATCCTGTTGTCGAGAGGCGCCCGCCAGTTCGCCGAGCGCTTGAACGATGTCACCGACCCCTCTGCGGTCGCCGACCTGGCCGGGTACTCGCCGGATCTGTCCCTGTCCCAAAAAGTGCAGGTACTGGAGACCGTCGATGTCGCCGAGCGCCTCCGCCTGGTGCTCGGCTGGGCGCGCGAGACCCTGGCCGACCTGGCCCTTCGCGAGAAGGTGAAGGCGAGCGTCGAAGAAGGCATGGAGAAGACCCAGCGCGAGTTCCTCTTGCGCCGCCAGCTCGACGCCATCCGCAAGGAGCTCGGCGAGGACGGCGGCGAGGACGGCTCGCCCGAGGGCTACCGCAAGCAGCTGGCCGAGCGTGAACTGCCCGAAGGCGTGCGGGCCGCGGTCGAGCGCGAGGTGGCCAAGCTGGAGCGCACCAGCGAGCAAAGCCCCGAGCACGGCTGGATCCGCACCTGGCTCGACACCGTGCTCGAAATGCCCTGGGGCGTGGTCTCCGAAGACCGCCTCGACGTGGAAGAGGCGGCACGCGTGCTCAACGCGGACCATGAGGGGCTCGAAGACGTGAAGCAACGCGTCCTCGAGCACCTGGCCGTCCGGGCGTTGCGCGCCCAGCGCGGCCTGGCTGCGGTCAACGGGCGGGGTGCGGGTGCGACGCTCGCCCTGGTCGGCCCGCCCG
>JAJZYO010000506.1 GCA_021798075.1 Actinomycetes bacterium | reverse complement strand
CCTCGGGGACCGTGAAGCTCGAGTGCTTGCCCCCGAGCTGCCACACGACCGAGCCCGTCTTCGCGTCCACCAGGTACGCGGCCCAGGTGTTGCGCATGGACACCAGGAACTGCCCGTTGCCGACCAGGCTGACCGAGTTGACGTGGTAGGCGTCCCAGGGGAACCCGTTGCCCGGCGTCGTCGCTTCGGAGGCCGTCAGCGGGATGTGGGCCAGTGCGTCCCAGGTGTAGAGGAGCTTCCCCGTCCTGAGGTCGTACTCCTGGACAGCGGAATCGTCGATCACCCCGTCGACCGAGCCACCGTAACGGGACAGGTCCATGCGCATGGTCTTGTTGGCCGTGACCCAGGCATCGTTGCCGCTGATCACCATCTCGTGCATCGTGAGCACCCAGCCGTCCTGGCCCTGCAGCGTGGCCACGGTCTGGTAGTGCTGGTTGACGACCACGTCCTCGCCCGTCTCGGTCTCGCCCGCGCTGGACACGACGCCCTGCCACCAGGTGAGGACCGGCTTGCCCCCGTAGGCCTGCACGGCCAGGTTGGACGCCACGACGTCCTTGGGCAGCGGCTGGAACCAGACCGGCTGCAGCTTGTTGTCCATGATCAGTGGGCCGCTCTGGCCCGTCATGGGCGGGTCGCTCAGGTCGTAGAAGTTGGCCATCATGATGTAGCCCGGCGCCAGGGCGGGACCGGCCGTGGGGGTGACGGCCTTGACCTCGGGAGGGTACAGGCCGGGCGCCGAGACGAAGCTGTACGCACCAGCGGTCTTGTAGGCACCGATCAGCGCCCCCTGGCCACCGGCCAGCCCGAAGTCCAGGACCACGAAGCACCCGACCACCGAGAGGGCGCCCACGGGGAGCCGTAACCGGTGCCCGGCCGGGCTGGGGGCGTAGCTGCGGGCGAACACCACTGTGACCACGATGGCGAGCGCCACGAACCCGGCCCCCACCAGCAGGGCGAGGCGGAAGCCCTCGGTCAGCGCCCGGGGCACGGCGACGTTGCGCCCGACGGCACGGCTGGTGGCCTGCGTAGCGAGCGTGGCGAGCAGGGCCAGGCCCACGCCGGCACCCACCTGACGCGAGGTGTTGACAAGCCCCGAGGCCAGCCCGGCCTGCCGGGGCCCCGCCCCCTGGGTGGCGAAGATGGTCGACGGCACCACCGACAGGCCGATACCGGCCGCGGTCAGCACTCCCGGCAGCACCACGTAGCCGAGAGCGCTCCCGCTCGGCCCGATACGCGCCATGAGCAGCATGCCGGCGAAGAGCATCGACAGGCCGCCCCCGAGCACGGGCCTCACCCCGAACAGCCGCACCAGCCGCCCCGCCTGCGAAGCCCCGAGCATGATCATGAGGGTCATGGGAAGGAAGACGAGCCCCGTGCTGAGAGGGGACAGGCCGAGCACCTGCTGCAGGTAGAGCGAGCTCACATACCACATTGCGAACAGCGACGCGCTGAAGAGGAGCACTATCAGGTTGGCCACCTGCAGCTGGCGGGTCAGTTCCCGTAGCGGCACGAGCGGCGAGCTGGCAAAACGCGTCTCGATGACCCCGAAGGCGGCGAGCAGGGCAGCGCCGGCACCCATGGGCACCAGAGCGTCGGGAGAGGACCAGCCGTGGACGCCGGTCGCCACGATCCCGTAGACGAGCACCAGCTGTCCGGCGGTCAGGGTCAACGCCCCGCTTATGTCGAAGCGCGTCCCACGCCTCTCGGGACGCCCCCCGGCCACCACCCTGTAGGCGACCACCGCGGCCACCACCCCGATCGGCGGGTTGATGAGCAGGACCCACCGCCAGGTGAGCTCCTGGGTGATGACCCCTCCGAGCAGAGTCCCGGCCGCTCCACCTGCTCCGTTCATGGCGCCCCACAGCCCGATCGCCCGGTGGCGGGCCGGCCCCTCGGCGAACGAGGAGGTAATGATCGCAAGCGACGCTGCAGCCATCATGGCACCGGACAGGCCCTGGAAGCCGCGTGCCGCCATGAGCATCTGGTCGCTCGTGGAGAGCCCGCCCACCAGTGACGTGGCCGAGAAGAGCCCCAGCGCTGCCACGAACGTCCGCCGCTGCCCGAAGAAGTCCGTCGCCCGTCCCGCCAGCATCAAGAAGCCGGCGAAAACGATGGCATAGGCGTCGACCACCCATTGCAGGTCGGTGCTCGAGAAGTTGAGGCTCGACTGGACCGAGGGCAGAGCCACGTTGACGATCGAGAGGTCCAGGATCACCATGAACTGCGCCAGGGACGTGACCGTCAGCAACCAGCCCTGCCCGCTCCCACGCCCCCGGCCGCTCGGCGGCGTACCGTCGAGCTCGACGCCTGCGCTCACCTCAGCTGCTCCTGCCATGGCGGCCGTCCGCTCTCCTCCTAGGGACGTGCCGCCTATGCCTGCTTCTCCCTCCAGTTCCTCAGCGCGGCCATGGCCATGTCCATGACCCCCAGTTCGTAACCCTTGCTGTCGTTGACGTGGGGCAGCGGGGCCTCAGGTACGGGCACCTCCAAGAACTCGCAGAGCGGCCCCCAGCCGTCGGCCGGCGACCAGACGAGCAGGCGGTCTGCGGGCACCGTGGCTTTGACCTCCTCGTTGTAGCGCTCCATCGCCGCCGCCATGGTCCCACCCGTCGGCCCCTCCATCTCCGACGCGAGCAGGCCGGCCTTCTCCCACATCGCCTTCATCAGCGTGATGTAGTCG
>JAJZYO010000505.1 GCA_021798075.1 Actinomycetes bacterium | reverse complement strand
GCCGGCGCCATCTTGGAGCCCGAAGCGGGTGGGTTCGCGCTGCCTGCGGCTATCGAGTCGGTAGTCATGAAACGTGCCGGCATAAGTGCCGGCGCGCCGTTGCTGGCCGAACAATACGGTTGCCCGGCCGAAGAGCTACGTCGCTTCGCCCGCCGCATCCATGCCGCTGTCGGCAGCGTGAGCGGGCTGCGCTGGTAAAGCCAAGGCGAAGCCCGCACTATCCGAGATCGTTAAAAAAGACAGCCCCATAACACGATGTACAACTACTGTACGATCTTGTACAATGAGGCTCGTGTCGGTCAGTATCACCGTCAGTGAGGCGAGGGCCGCTCTACCCCAGCTCCTCGATCGTGTCGGTGGTGGTGAAGAGGTCACCATCACCCGCCACGGACGGCCCGCAGCCGTGCTTGTCCGACCCGACGCCTTGAGGGCACGCCGTGCGGACAGGGCCCTGGTACAGCCGCGACCCTAGGTGACGTCATCACGCGGAGCCGGCAATGGCCCTTGTCTACCCGCCCCGCACTTCGCGAGGCACGTGCCGAAGCCCTGGTCTACGAAATACGGGCCGCCCGGTCGCGCTCCTAATAGCAAGGGGTTACGGCGACTTCGACGCCAACGGAGCCTGCGGTCATAGTCGAGACCGCAGGCGCATTTTGGGAAGCGGTGCGCTGCCGCCCGTGGTCGGCCATGGTTGGGCTGGCAAGAGCGCCACCGTAATAATGGTGCGAGGGCTGGTGCGTCAGCGCTGCGAGAGCTTGGAAGAGACTATGGCCGTTACGGCCTTGCGGCCGAGCCCTGAGACATCAGCCAGCTGGCGGATCGACGCGCCGGACCGGTGTGCAACCCGGATCATGTCGTCGCGGATCTGCGCCTCCTTGGCGGCCCTTTCCGCGCTCAGGCCGACTACGACGAGAGCGGCACCGACCTCGCCCCTCTCGCCGCCCCTGTACTTGTCCATCGCGGCCGTCGCCGCGGATACCTCAGCTTCGGTGTAGATCATGTTCCCTCCCGGAGGGCGAAAGCGAGCTTGTCCCTGATGGCCATTAGAAGTGGCACTCTTGGCGATACCTCGACCCGCGTCTCTGCGTCATTCAGGTGTGCCAACGTCATCCCGAGAAGTTCGAGCGCCTCGACGCGCTCGAGCTCGACTTTGACCACTGGTTCGATTGTAGCCAGCGATGGCCCCATTTGGACCGCGTTACCCGCAAGGCTGCCAGGGCCAGAGATCGTCGCCAGGGCAAGAGCGAGCTCGGGGCACACGCTCGGTCTGTCAACCGTTTCTTGGGGGCTCCCGAGGGGTTCTTGCCCAAGCCTAGCCGCTGCAAGATGTGACGACCAATGCTGGTCGGCATGACGTTAGCTGGCTGGCTCTCTACGGGACCTGCAGCGCCTCCACGACCTTGCCGGCGGCCGCAACCAGGCTGGCGGCGCTCGCTCGCAGGACGCGGGGCCGCAGCCGCACGGCATAAACCGCCGCCACGACCAGGCCGACGCCGAGGGAGGCGCCGACACCCATGAGCGTGACCCAGGTGGTCCGGTGGAGCCCGGCCTCCTGCCACTGCTCGGAGGTGAACGAGGTGGCGTCCACAGCCCCCCACAGCGGGAGGCCGACGCTGCGGTTATAGCGATGGCCCAGGCAAGGCCCGTGTAGCTGGTGATGAGGAGTGCCAGGCCCGAGGCGGTGAGGAGGGCGACGAGGGCCGGGCGCACGATGGCATCGGGCGCGCGGCTCGACACGTGGGCACCGAGGGCCGCCCCCGGGACGCTGCCCAAGATCAGGCTCCCCGCCACTGTCAAGTCCACGTGGCCGAAGAGGGCCTGGCCGAGGGCCGCCGCGGCGACAAGCGGTACAGCCTGGACGAGGTTGGTACCCACCTGGACCTTGGAGGAAAGGCGGGGGTAGATGAGCATCAGGGGCACGATCACGAGCGACCCGGCGCCGACCGAGGTCATGCCCACCATGACGCCCCCGAGCAGCCCGGCGAAGACGGTGGGCAAAGGCTTCATGCGCCAGGGGGCGGGGTTGGCAGCCGCTTGGCCCCGCCGGCGCAGCCGGGCCGAGAGCGACGCTCGGGCCACCAGGCTGGCGCACGCCACCACGAGCGCCCAGCCAAGCAGTGTCTTCAGGCGGTGCTGGTCGGTGCTCGTGTTGCCCACCTGGTTTAGCAGCCACGCCCCGAAGAACGCGGCCGGCACCCCCGGCACCACCAGCAGGCGCACGAGAGCCCAGTTGACGCTGCCGTGGAGGGCGTGCACGGCCCCGCCGACCGGCTTCATGGCGAGCGAGTTGACGAGGTCGCTCGCGATGGCGACCCGCGGGTCGATCCCGAACAAGAGCACCAGCGCCGGTGTCATGAGGGCACCGCCGCCCATGCCGGCGACGCCCACCGCGAAACCGCCGAAAAGCCCGGAGAGGGCGAGGAGCCAGCTCGAGGGATGGGTGCCGAGGATGCCGGCAGCAGAGGCAATAGTTCCCATCAAAACCATCGTGCCAGTGTAACTGGTGGACTCGACGCGGATTCGCGTGGTGGGCATGCCCACCGGACGCACCCAGAGCGCGGCACGCGTACTCAAGCTCAACTACCGGTATGAGCCACAGGGTTGCGCGCGCGACGGTAAAAGGTCTTGAGGACTGCTCGGTCGCCCGGCATCCGTGACACGAGGTTGCGGTCTCCCAGTC
>JAJZYO010000504.1 GCA_021798075.1 Actinomycetes bacterium | reverse complement strand
GCGTGGCAGAAGCGCAGGCGGCCTTCCTCGACCCCTCTTTTTACCGCGAGCTAGGCGCCCTCGAGGGCATTTCAGCGCCCGAGCTCAGAACACTCGAAACCAACGGGAGACGGGCCCGGGTGGTGGTCGGGTACAAGTTCGCCGGCCGGCTCAACGGGCCAGCCGCCGTGATCTTGGACCCCGCCAAACTGACCTGGGCACAAGTGAGCGACGTCGACCTCGACCGGCGGTCCACCCAGGTGACGATGCTGGCCGACAACTACGCCGGCCTGCTTTCCTTCTCGGGCTGGTACGAGCTCGTGGCCAACGGCGAGGCCGCCTGCTACCAGCACTTCGAGGCCGACCTCCGCGTCAACATCCCCCTACTAGGCCCGCTCGCGGAGCGCGCCATTGCCGGCAGCATCCGCCAGAACCTCGCCGAGACGGCGACGCTAATGGGCCGCTACGTGGCCGCCCGCCGGGGGTCGCCGGCGTGACTCCCACGGCGGAGACGAGCGCGGGTTCCCCAACGATCCACGGGGGGTCGCCGGCGTGACCCGGCCCGCCGGTCCCGGAGCAGGGCTCTCAGCGGGCGCCGGCCTCGAGGCCGCACTGCGGGCCCACATAAGCAGCTGGCCCGGAGAGGCGGCCTGTGGCGTCGTCGGCCCCTCCGGCACATTGGCGGCGAGCGGCCCAGCCGAGCAGCCCTTTGCGTGGGCCTCGGTCACGAAGCTGCTGGTGGCCTTGGCAGTCCTCGTGGCGAGCGAAGAGGGCACCCTCGGCCTCGACGAACCCGCCGGCCCCGAGGGCTCCACGGTCGCCCACCTGATGGCGCACGCGTCGGGCCTCCCCTTCGAGGGGACGAGCCCCCTCTCCCCGCCCGGGCGCAGGCGCGTCTACTCCAACACCGGGACCGAGGCCCTGGCCGCCCACTTGGAGTTCCGTACGGCTATGAGCTTCGAGCAGTACCTGCGAGAAGGCGTACTCGGCCCGCTCGGCATAAACCGCACCACCCTCGCCGGCTCACCCGCCCACGGCGCCCGCGGCCCCCTCTCGGACCTGCTCCTCCTTGCGAAAGAACTGCTCGCACCTAGCCTCGTCGGCGAGACGACATGGAAGACGGCCACTTCAGTGGCGTTCCCGGGCCTCGCCGGCGTGCTGCCGGGCTTCGGGCGGTACGAACCCTGCGACTGGGGGCTCGGGCCGGAGTTACGCGACAACAAGTCGCCCCACTGGACCGGCACCCGCAACTCGCCCTCCACCTATGGTCACTTCGGGCAGTCCGGTTCGTTCGTGTGGGCCGACCCCGAGGCCGGCGTGGCGCTCGCCGGCCTTTCGTCCGAGCCCTTCGGTCCCTGGGCCAAGCAGGCCTGGCCGGCGGTTTCCGACGCAGTGCTCGCCTTCGCCGGCGCCGGTTAGCGTTAGCTGTTAGCACCAAAAGCAGGGCAGCCGACCCACATTGCGTCGCCGTCGCCGATTAGCTATTAGCAGGCCGCCGTGCCGCCAGGCCGACTGGCCGCCGTGCCGCCAGGCCGCCGTGCCGCCAGGCCGCCGTGCCGGGGGCCGCCTGGCCCGGGACGCCCCGACAAAGCCGCTCTCTAAGGCGGGGACGCGCGAAAAACTGACTGATGTGCGCCGCCAGAGGCCACATCCATCAGTAACTTGCGCGTTTTCGCCCAGAAAACCGACAAATGTGCGGCTAACGACTTCAGATCGGCCTGGTTTTTGTACGCCAAGACCCTCCGTTGTCCTATCTGTCGCGCCTTCGGCCGGATCAAGCGCTCGCGCGCTCTTTGGCCTCGTCGCTCTCGGTCTCGCCCGCACCTTCCTGGCTTCGAGAACGCCTTCCAGCCCGGGCCAGGCTCGCCTCCAGGGCGGCCATGAGATCCACCACGGGAGCGGGCCGTTCGGGCCCTTCCGGCACGGCAATTTCGTTGCCCGCCGCCTTGGCCTCGATCATGGCAAGGACCTTTTCCCGGTAGTCGTCCTTGTACTTGGCGGGGTCCCATTCGGCGGCGAAAGTACTTACGAGTTGGCGCGCCATGTCGAGCTCCCGCTCGGTTGGCTTGGTGTCCTTGGTCGTGCGCACCTCGAAATCGGCCGCCTTCACCACCTCGTCGGCAAAAAGCAGTGTCGAGAGCACTAGCACGCCGTCGCGCGGCCGTAGCGCGGCCAGGTACTCCTTGGTGCGTAGCACGAAGCGGCCGATCCCGGCTTTGCCTGTGCCCTCGATCGCCTCCACGAGCAGGGCGTAGGGCTTTTCCGCCGGCCCGTCTGGCACCAGGTAATAGCTGTGTTCGAAAAACAGCGGGTCGATGGCCGACAGCTCGACGAACTCTTCGATATCGATCACCCGGCTCGCCTCCGGCGCCAGCGCTTCGAGCTCTTCAGGCTCGACGACCACGTACTCGCCTTTGCGCACCTCGTAGCCCTTCACGATCTCGGAGTAGTCCACTTCTTCGCCGTCGAGGGAGCAAACCCGCTTCTGGTTTATCCTCCCCCCGTCCGCCCCGTGCAACTGGTGGAACCTGACGTCCTTCGGCGAGGTCGCTGTCACCAGCTTGACCGGCACATTGACCAGACCGAAACTGATCGAACCGCTCCATATGGGCCTCGGCATAATTCCATTGTGCCGCTCGGGCGGCGGGAAGAGGAAAGGGCGCCGGCGTAGGGCGCCGGCGTGGGGCGCCGGCGTGGGGCGCC
>JAJZYO010000503.1 GCA_021798075.1 Actinomycetes bacterium | reverse complement strand
CGCGTGCATGAAGCCGTGCGCCCAGGCCGTATGGCGAGAAAAGTTGTTGAGGTCGAGGTAGATGCTGGTGTTGAGGCCCTTAGGCCACAAGACCTTGGTGACGGCCAGGAGCACCGTACTGGCTGGTCCTATGGCGGGCGCGAGGGGGGTGATCGTCATGTCTGCCTCCTTCCGGTTGGGCTGATGCTCAGTTGCGCTGCGCCTCCTGCCCTGGCCAGCGCCGCGTCCGGGACATTGAGTTCGCCGGCGTGCGGTGGTAAGGCGTCGTTTACTTGCAGTTCGCCGACCGTTCAACTGGTCGTCCTCACCGTAGCGCACGGCACCGGAGTGCTTATGGCACCCGTCACCCTCAACGGCAGTAAAGCGACCCAACGTGGCAACGCACGCGGCCGATGGGCAAGGCTTCGCTCGATGGCGCGGGTCGAGCGAAACTTCCGCCCACAGCTCGGTGGGGACTCCGGCTCCCGTCCGTAGGGCCTGGGAGTGGCTCCGCCTTGTTCCGGGACGCACAGAAAAATGCTGCTCAAGGGATGTATCGGCTCCTCGAAGGCCCGCAGTTCCTGCTCCAACCCGCGTGGGGTGACTACCCCGGTGGTCGCCCTTGGTAGTGGAGAAGAGCGCAGTCGACGAACATGAGGGAACCGAGGTGCTTGTCCTGCTCTCGCCCTATCTGGCCAGTACGGTGGGCCACCGATATGCCGGCTCGGCCACCACGTTGGCAGTAAGGCGCCTCGGCAGTCCGGCGCCAGTGCCACGTCGTCGGCCCGTGCGAGGTTGGCCTCCGGTCTGGACCGCGGCGGGGCTCTTACTGGTGGCCGGGCTCTTCCGAGCCGCGCAAAACATGGGCCAAACCACGTTTGCGCTCTTTGGGCGCGACGACCTCAACCTCGGGGCTGCCACGATCGGCTCCCTCGGCACCGTGCTCGGCGCCTTTGCGCTGGTCGCTGCCCTGTTCGTGGGTGGACGCCTCCCGGCGAGCAAGGCCTCTGCCGCTGTCGGTGCTGGCGTCTGCCTCCTCGGTGCCTCCCTAGTCGTCCTTGGGAGCGCGACATCGCCCTGGCAGTTCGCTGGCGGCACCGCTCTGCTCGGCCTGGCGGGTGGGGCCACCGCCCCGAGCTTGGCCACGGCCGTTGGCCAAGCCACACCCGAGGGTCGGGACCGTGCCCTGGCCCACTATGCCGCCGTCCTCAGCATGAGCCTGGCCTTGGGCCCGTTGGCTGAGACAGGGCTGTTAGAGCTGGCTCACCAGCACCTACGCCTCCCGTTTTTTGTCTTCGCCGCATTGCCGGTGGCCGCCTTGGCGCTAGGCCTTTTCGGGCGCCTGCGAGCTAACGCTCTCGGAGTTGCCAACAGCCCTGACCCCTTGCATGACTCGCCTCTGGGCAGTTCGGGCCAGCTACGCAGTCTGCTGGCCACTGGTGACGGCCGGATGGCGCTCACCGTGCAATTGCTCTACGCCGTGCCCTTCTCCGCCATCACGGTGTTCGGCGCCTTGGTGGCGCGAAGTGTATTCAACATGACGCCGGCGGGGGCGCAGCTGGCTTTCACCGTCTTCTTCGCTGCTTCCCTCCTCAGTCGCTTGGTCGTCGCCCGGATTTCGCCTATTGACCGCAAGCGTCGTGCGTTCCTGCTTGCCGCTGCCCTCACCGCCGCCGGCGTGGTGCTGCTCTCAGTTGGAGGCCCACCGCTACTCCTATTCATAGCCATGGTGTTGCTTGGTGTGCCCCACGGCGTGACCTTTCCCTTGGCGCTCGCTCTTACCGCCCAGTCGGTGGGAGAGGACCAGTTGGCAGCCAGCAATGCCGCGCTGTTCGCCGCGACGAGCGTTGTGGCGGTGGCCGCGCCTGTCGTCTTGGGGGTTGTCGCGGCTGCGGCGGGCTACCGGGTCATGATTGTGCTTGTGCTCGCGCCTGTGGCTGCGTTCTCCATGTTGCTCATGGCGCAGCCATAGTAGAAAAAGTGGAGTTCGGAGTTTGAAGAGCGCGTAATGGCCGATCCGGGCGGTCCGGCCCCCGTCAGTCCTTCCGGCCGGTGGTGGCGAGGGTAGCCCCGACGGCGATCATCACCAGGCGCCCCCCAATGGCAGCCAGCCTTCGAGGCGACGACGAGAGCCAGTGCGCGACCGTCCCGGTGGCCACCGCCCAGAGGCTGTCCAGGGCGAGGGCGATAAGGGGGACAGGGAGCCAAGTACTATCAACTGAAGCGTGATGTGCCCCTGCGAGGGGTCACTGAACTGGGGCAGGACCGCCACCATTACCGCGATGGTCTTGGGTTGAGGGCACCGACGACCATCCCGTCGCGCACGGCTCGACGAGCCGGGACAGGGCCGGCCCGCTTGGCTACGGCCTCGGCCAGGGCGTGGCGGCGGCGGACGGCCTGAGCACCGAGGTGGATGAGGTCGGCGGCACTAGCCAGCTTCACAATGCTGAACACGTCGGCGGAGCGCTCGACCACAGGCCCGAGCCCGAAGGCGACCATGAAAACTTGGCCGACCAGGCCCGTGGCGTTGCCGGCAACGTTCAGTAAGGCGGTGCGCCGGCCGGCGGTCAGGGCGCGGCTTAAGGTGAACATCACGCTCGGGCCTGGGATCGCGATCACCACCGCTACTACGCCTGCCAGCGCCAGGAGGTGAGTGACCGGGACGATGGCCGGGCAGACTACCCCTCAGCATTGGCTAGCACCCG
>JAJZYO010000502.1 GCA_021798075.1 Actinomycetes bacterium | reverse complement strand
GCCCCGCCTCGCGGCTCGCCCCGTCCCCGCCCCGTCCCCGCCCCCGCGCCCCGCCCTCGCCCCCGCCCGCGCTTCGTCCTGCCCCGTCCTGCCTCGCCCCGTTCCGCCCCGCCCCGCGCCCCGCTCCCGCGCCCCGCCACCCTCCCGGCACGCCGGACCCCTCAAGACCCGTACGCCCTCGTCAGCTATCGGAGTTGCACATGCCCTGCTACCGAGAAGCGGCTGGCGGCGGTCCCCTGCCCACGGTCCGCGCTTTTGAGGACGCTCGTGCGGCCTTCTGTACAAAAAACTCAGGAATGGGTTTGGGCTCTAGCCACATCCAGTCGAAAAACGCGCATTTTCGGGCATTAAACCGAGGAGTGCGACGTCCGCCGAATCACATTGGTTACTTTTTCGCGCGGCCACGAACACTCCTCGCCCTCCCGCCGGCGCCAGCCCCGCCGGCGCCAGCCCCGTCGGCGCCAGCCCCGCCGGCGCGGGTCACGGCTCCTTTGGGGGCGCGGTTGAGGAGCGCAGGACCAGCTGGGGGGGAGGTTCGCGCACAACGATGTCTTGCGCCGGTTTACCGCTCAACTGGTCAATGAGCGAGCGCACCGCTTGGGCGCCGACTTCGTAATAGGGCATCTTGACCGTCGTGAGCGCCGGCCAGGTGTGCTCTGCTACCCACTCGTCGTGGTAGGCGACAACCGAGATCTCGGACGGGACGTCGACGCCGAGCCGGCGGAGGGCCGTCAGGGCGCCGATCGCTCCATTGACGTTGGCCACGACGACGCCCGTCGGCCTAGGAGTGCCGGCGTAGAGGATCTCGACGGCGCTTTCCGCAGCCTCGGGGGTGTAACCGAGGCGGCACACCAGGCTCTCGCGCCTACGCAGTCCCGCCTCGTGGAGCGCGAGCGCGTAGCCATGCTCGCGCCGGCGGGCAATGTCGCTGTGGGGAACACCCCCGATGAGGGCGATGCGCTTGTGCCCGAGGGAGATCAGGTGCTGAGTGGCGAGCTTGGCGCCGGCGACGTCGTCCAGGATGACCGAGCCTCGCCGTCCAGGCGTTCGCGAGGTGACAAGGACGACACGGGCGTCATTGGCCACCAAGCTTTCTAGCGCCTGGTCAGAGAGGTCGTCGTGGCGCTGCAGCACGAACCCGTCAACCCGGCCTTCGCCCACGAGGCGTCGCAGTGTGTCGCTGCCTGCAGCGATCGTGTCGGCAAGGCCGATCAGCACCGTGTAATTGGCTGCCTCTGCGGCCTCGGTGGCGCCAGCGAGTAGGTCCGCGAAGAGCGGGCTGCTCACGTTCGGCGTAATGAGCGCAAGTGCATTGGAACGGGCGAGGCGGAGCGCTCTGCCGGCATAGTTGGCGGTGTAGTTGAGGTCCTTGGCCACCTGGAGTACCCGCTGGCGGGTCTCCTCTCTGGCCCGGACCGTCGGGTCCCCATTTAAGACGCGCGACACGACCGAGACGGAGACTCCCGCCTGGCGGGCGATCTCGGTCAGCTTGGTGGCCATACTGTCAGGCTATTGCCCCGAGTGCCCGGGGACTGGCACCCCGCCCGGCTGCGCGCCCTGCCGCACGGCGCCGCGAGCGCCGGTCGCCCAGCGCGCCGCGAGCACCGAGTGGATAGGTGCCCCGCCCGGCCGGGTGGCGACGCCGCCACTGCGCAACCGGGCGAAGGCTGCCTGTACTAACACCTGCTACCCCTTGACGGCGCCGGCGGTGAGCCCGGAGACCGGGATCACGGACAGGACGCTCGCGGCAAAATAGGCCCCGTAGGGCACTGTGAACTGTGCTCCGAACGACGCGATGCCGACCGGGATCGTCTTTTTCCCGAAGTCGAACGAGAGCGCCATCAGGAACTCGGTCCAGCACGCCGTAAACGTGAAGACCCCAGCAGTGAAGATGCCAGGTGTCACCTGGGGCACGATGACCTGGACTAAGGTCCGAAGCGCCCCGGCGCCGTCGATGCGGGCGCTCTCCTCCATCGAGCGGGAGATGCCGAGAAAGTAGTTGCGGAGGATCCAGATGGCGAACGGCAAGTTGAACGCCGTGTAAGGGAAGATCAGCGCCTGATATGTGTTGAGCCACCCGATGGTCCGCATCACGACGTACAAGGCCGGGACCACAGCAATGGTTGGGAAGACCGAGATCATGAGCAGGGTGACCATGATCGGGTACTTGCCACGCATTGGCATCCGCCCGAGGGCGTAACCGGCCAGAGTGCCGAGGAAGAGGACGAGGGTCGTCGTGCAAACGGCCACTATGACCGAGTTCAAGATGAAATGGGCGAAGCCGTCGTTGAAGGCTGCAGTGTAGCTCGAGGTGCTGACGGGAACGGGGAAAAGTTGAGCAGGGCTCGCGCTTACGTTGCTCTGGGTCTTGAAAGACGACGCCACCATCCAGTATAGCGGCACGATCACGAAAAGGGCGATTATGAAAGAGCCAACGGTGGAAAAGTTGAAATAGCGCCCCCAGCCGCGGTGAATGCGCATGCTCATTAGGCCGGCACCTCCTCTTTGCCAACCTGCTGCCTGAAGGCACGTAGGAAGACTAGGCACATTATGACTACCAGCACTGCGGCGCTCACGGCGACTGCGGCGCCAGGGCCGAAGTTGATGTCCGTGAACATCGTGTTATAAGCGAGGATAGCGAGGGACTGGGTGGAGGTCCCAGGGCCACCGCTGGTGAGGACGTAAGGCAGG
>JAJZYO010000501.1 GCA_021798075.1 Actinomycetes bacterium | reverse complement strand
ATGCTTCTCAACGTTGGCGACACCGCGCCTGGCTTTTCCCTACCTGACCAGTCCGGCAACATCGTGTCCCTCGCCGGCTTCGCGGGGCGACGGGTCCTCGTCTATTTTTACCCGAAGGCGGACACGCCGGGCTGCACAACACAGGCCTGCGGGCTCCGTGACGTGCTGGGTGAAGTGGGCAGCACGGCCATAGTCGGTATTAGCCCTGACGCACCGAAAAGCCAAGCAGCGTTCGACCAGAAGTACTCGCTTGGGTTCCCACTCCTCTCAGACGAAAAGCACTCCGTCGCCGAGGCATACGGGGTCTGGGTCGAGCGCAGTATGTACGGCCGCAAGTTCATGGGGATTGAGCGCTCGGCGTTCCTCGTCGGGCCCGAGGGCACTCTCGAACAGGTGTGGTACAAGGTGGCGCCCGCAGCAACCGCGAGCAACCTCCTTGCGGCGCTTCGCGATAGCTGAGCCGGCCTGGGGAGGGCCTAGGCACGGGTTGCCCAACCCCCACGCCCAAGCGCGCTCAGCAACCAGCCCCGCCACCTGAGCTGGGACCGCAGAGGTTAGCCGGCTATCCAATGTGGGTATAAACGCCACTGGTGCTTAGGAGGTAAGTGATTGGAGGTAAGAATGAGTACCAAGTTCATTACGAACCTTGCTACAGCCCTGTTTGGTGGTTTCATTGTGGTGGCAAGCCTCACCTTTACCCACACGACGGCCGCTTGGGTGGCATTCGCCTTTGCTATCGCCATCGCGGCCCTGACCCTCGGAGTGCAACTTGACGGGGCACGTGGCTGGGAGCAGAGGGTGATGGACGGCGCCATAATGTTGATCAGCGCGGCGATGATAGTGGTTAGCCTCGTTTTCGCCGGCCTGACCCTGCAATGGCTAGTGTTCGCCCTTGCCCTTGGCTGGATCGCCACCTCGGTGAGCGGACTTGCCCTCCACGAGGTCGGTGCCTGGCGTTCGGAGCACGGCTTGGCCGAGCTTCGCCCCTTCGTGCGAGCCCATAGGCCGCTGCGTTCCACCCAGCCGGCCACTGGCCAGCCGGCCACCGGCCAGGCAGCGCCTGGACAGGCGGTGGGTTCGCGGGTCGCTTGACCACCACCGCGTTAACCACACGCGAGCTCGAGCGAGGAGCCGGGGCGCTTGTCCCCGGCTCTTTTTTGTGTTTGCGCAGGTGCCGTTCCCGAGCGCGACGGGCATAGCGTTGCGGCCATGAAGGCAGCTTTGTACAGAGAGCTCGGGGCCGCGAAAGATGTGTTGCGGGTAGAGGAGCTCGACAGACCGAGCCCCGGCCCCGGCGAGGTGCTCGTCAGGGTGCACGCTTCGGGCGTCAACCCGACGGACTGGAAGGCACGCTCGGGCGCCACACCAATGCAGGTCGACAGCTTCCAGATCCCCCACCATGACGGTGCCGGGGTGATCGAGGGCGTCGGGCCCGGTGTGAGCGAGGCACGGGTGGGCGAGCGCGTTTGGGTATGGTACGCGGCCGCGGGCCGGCGGTGGGGTACCGCCGCCGAGTGGACGGTCGTCCCGTCGCGCCAAGCGGTCACCCTTCCCCCTGGGGCATCCTTCGAGCTGGGCGCCTCGATCGGAGTGCCCGCCATGACGGCGCACCGCTGCCTGTTCGCAGACGGGCCTGTCTCGGGCAAGACGGTCTTGGTTGCTGGCGGCGCCGGTGCAGTCGGCCACTACGCGATCGAGCTGGCAAAGCGCGCGGGGGCACGGGTGGTCGCCACCGTGAGCGGCCCGCAAAAGGCCGAGCTAGCGGCCAAGGCCGGCGCTGACCTCGTCTTGAACTACCACGATCAAGATACGGTCGATCGCCTGAAGGCGTTTGCCCCGGTCGTCGACAGGGTCGTCGAGGTCGCTCTCGGCGCCAACCTGGCCCTCGACCTAGCGGTGTCAGGGCCCTCGACGGTCGTCGTCACCTACGCGGCCGATGGGGACGACCCCGTGCTCCCGGTGCGCGACTGCATGACGGCTAACGTGACACTTCGCTTCGTCCTGCTCTACCGGGTCCCGGCGCCCGCGCTCGACCAGGCGGTCACTGACATCTCGGCTGCTCTTTCTGACGGCGCGCTGAGCGAGCTCCCAGTCCAGCGCTTCGCGCTCGACGAGGTGGCCGCCGCGCACGAAGCAGTCCAAGCGGGCGCCCTCGGCAAAGTCATCGTCACCCCGTAGCGAGGGTAGCTTCCGGCCGCCGCCGTAACCCCGGGCATCCCTTCTCGCTGGCTGCCGGTGGCAGGGCCGCCGCTAGCCGCTAGCGGGACATGGCGTAACGGCGGGCCGTTGCCCCGAGCTCCGAACGGTAGGGCTCGGCCGCCAGGCTGGCTTCCCCCACGGCCCGTCCCGTCCTCGGGCTGTGGAACATCTTTCCCGGGCCGGCAGAGAAGGCCACGTGGTGAGGTTCGTCCCGCGGCCTCGAAAAGAAAAGGAGGTCGCCGGCGACCGCCTCCTTCGCGGCCACCGGGGTGCCGGCGGCGGCCTGGTCGTGGGCGTCTCTCGGGATGACTATGCCGGCGCAGCGGTGGACCAAATGGGCGAGGCCCGAACAGTCCACGCCGTAGCCCGAAAGCCCGCCCCAAAGGTACGGGAGCCCGGAGAAGGCTCGGGCCGACCCGAGCAACGCCGCGCCACTCGCAACCACGGGAGCGAGGGCAGCTTCGGGCACCTCCAAGAGCTCGCCTTTTGGCGACCGGAGGAGAGCC
>JAJZYO010000500.1 GCA_021798075.1 Actinomycetes bacterium | reverse complement strand
GGCCCTAACCCGCTCGCTGCGGGACCCGTTCGTTCCTTAATTACCCTGCCCTTTTGTGGTCTGGGAGGAGTTCGGCGGGCCAGTTCGTGGAACCCGGTTCGTGCTTTCGGCAAGCGTCGCTCGGCCCTTGTCGGTCGCCGTGTAGCGCCCAAGAAAATGGCCGTTTTCGCCCCTCCCGAGCCGTCGGTAGCTTGGCCTCTACGAGGTCGTGCAGAAGGCATGAGCCCTCCCGAGAGTTCTGCTGCTCATCGCTGATAGGAGACTGATAGGAGACTTTCGGCCCTGGATATAGGTCCCCGGTCTGCTTATCCTCGGTGGCGTTGCAGCTCAGGGCCGGGCTTGGTCTTTTAGTAGAGCTCGCGTAGGCGCTACTGACGAACATGGCCTATTTGCGGGAGCACGACGCAGCGGCGGCTCTCCCCATTCTTTCGATGCGGCGCCCGCTGCACTCACTCGGGCTCCTTTTCCAGGACCGGACCTGGTTGACCGGGTTCGCCATGGAGACAGCCGGATTCCTGCTCTACGCCGCTGCGCTTGCTCTTGCGCCACTCGCCCTCGTCCAGAGCATCGGGGCGAGCGGCATCGGCATCCTTGCCTTCCCTCCGCCCGTATCGGTCACCACAGCCTCAGTCCACGGACGCTCACCGGCGTGGTCCTCTAGGTTGTCGGACTGCTCCTGCTCGCCCTCTCGATGGTCGGGGGCATCGGCAATGGGACCGGCGGCTCGATCCAAGGGATCCTGTTGTGGCTGAGCACCTCTGCGGCCATCGCCTTGGCCGTCTTGGCGATCGGACGAAAGACAAGGATTACCGCAGTCGCTTATGGTATCGCTGGCGGCATGCTGTTTTCGATCGGAGACATCTCTACAAAGATGGTGACCCAGGGCGGGGCACGGGTCGCACGGCAGACATCCCCGCCGCTCGCCCCTGCGAACCTTCGGAGGCCGAGACGACAAGCTCGGCGAGGCCCTCCCGACCAGCTCCGCTTACAATTCGATGTCGAGCTCTCCTGTGCCCATCGCCTCGGCCAGTTCCGGTGCGCCGGCGTCCGGGAGCACCGCCCGGCGGGGTGGCCGACGGGAGAACAGCAACCCATAGAGGACGGCGTTGGCTACCAGGAACACGGCCGCCAGCTCGAACGGCGCTGCCAGGCTGACCTCGTCGAAGAGGTAGCCGGCCGTCACCTGACCGCCCGCCATTGTCGCTTGGGCGGGCAGGTTGGAGAGAGCGGCAAGGCTCGCCCGCTCCTCGGGGTCGGCCATGTCCTGGGTGAAGGACTGGCGAAGCGGCAGGCCGACGCGCTGGAGCACCATCCTGACGAGGTAGACGGCCCCGGCCATCCAGAACGCCGGGGCCAGCACCATGGGCACGAGCAGCACCCCGCCCACCGCCCGCACGACGACGATGGCCCGTACCGTGCCGATGAGGCGGGCGACCCGTTCGGCAGCGAGGGCCGAGGCGAGTGACCCCAGGTTGACGATCGCGAAGAGCAGGCCGATCGTCCCGGGGGTGACCCCGTAGCGCCGGTTCAGCCAGTAGCTCATGAACGACCCGAACAGGCCTATGCCCGCCCCATTGGTGGCATTGGTCACCCAGAACCGCCACAGGGCGGGCCAGGAGCGCCGTGGCCACCGGAACCCCGGCCGAGGTTCCCCGTCCCGTCCGCCAGACCGGGGCGGCTCCTTCAATAGCAGGGCGAGCAACCCTGTGAGGACGGCCAGCGCGGCGGCGATGAGGAACGCAGGACGGTAGGCGGCAGTCGCCTCTGCGGCGCTCATGTGGGGCGTGGTGCGGACGACCTCGGCGAGGAGCCCTCCGACGAGGGCCCCGAGGGTGGAGGCGAAGGCGATCCGTCCGAAGGCAGCCGCTCGCCGGCTACCGTCCATGCTGTCTGCCACCAGCGCCGACTCCGCCGGCTGGTAGGGGCCGACGTTGCCGGCACCGGCTCCCGAGCCCCGCCCGAACGAGCCGAGGGCGGCAGCGACGAACAGCAAAGCAGTGGCCCGTGACTCGGCGTAGACGGCGCCTGCACCAGCGGTGAGCAGGGGCACGGCGACGAGGAACGGCTTGCGGCCGAAGCGGTCGGCGAGGAGGCCGATAACCGTACTCATAAGTGCCGACACCACCGTCACCCCTACAAAGAGCGTGCCGATCTCGACCGCGGAGAACCCGATTGCAGCCAGGTAGAGGGCGGTGACGGTCGCGGCGACGGCCCGCCCGACGCTCATCCCGACCCGGGTGGCGAGGATAACCCGGAGGTTCCGGTCCGCCCAGGGCGGCAGAAGAGCGCGCCAGATCCTCCGCACAGGCAACCCGCTATGCCTTCTCGGCGCCGAAGGCCGGGGCGCCGGTTGCCCACCAGGTCAGGGCGTGCGCGTTGCCGTTCACTTCATCGTGCTGGCCACGGGGCTGGGTCGGCAGTACGCCTCGACAGGTTGAGGAGGTCGACAGGGCCCCGAGCCTGGACGATCCCCACTGTGGGTGCCACCTCGAGGCGGTCACTCGGCCCTGCCGAAACCGCTGAGGGCGAGGTCCAAGAACTAGATGGCGAGCGCCATAATGGTTCCGGTGTCGGCGCCCGAGCCGACTCATCGCGTCAGTGGATCGCCCGTCGGCGTCGATCGGGTCAAGCATTGGCAGCCCGCTGGCCTTGGCTGCGAGGTGGTCAACCTCGCTGAAGGCGGGGGTTAGGTGCACCGCGGTCTCGTT
>JAJZYO010000499.1 GCA_021798075.1 Actinomycetes bacterium | reverse complement strand
CTGTTCCGGCCTCGGCCCATCAGGCGGCTCCCGCGCTGCATCCCGGACGACCGGTTCAACGAGCTGTTCGCCGGCCTGTCGTGCCACCGTGACCGCGCCCTGGTCGCGTTTTGGGTCTCGACCGGCGCCCGGGCCTCCGAACTGCTCGGGGCCACGAGAGGCGACGCTAACCCCGGGAGCCAAGTAATAACGGTCGTGCGCAAGGGGACACGCGCCATCCAGCAGCTGCCCGCTGCCCCTGACGCCTTCGTTTGGCTGCGCCTCTACCAGGCCGAGGTCGACGGGCTCGTGCCCCCGGGCAACGACCAGCCGCTCTGGTGGACCCTCCGCCGTCCGTTCCGTGCCCTCACCTACCACGCCGCGCGGGCCATGTTCGGGCGGGCCGGCGCAGCCTTGGGCGCCAAGTGGACCTTGCACGACCTCCGCCATACCGCTTCGTACCGGATGGCCCGGGACCCCGAGATGCCGCTCACCGACGTGCAGTGGGTGCTCGGCCACGCCCACCTCTCGACCACTCAAATCTACGTCTCCGCCCCCTTGGGAGACGTCGTGGAAAGTGTCATCGCGCACCACCGGCGCCAGCGGGACCAAGCCGTTGCGCCGGGCCCACCACCACAGTCGTCGGGCTACCGGTCGGAAACTCTGGACATTTTGTTCCCGAGGAGGACGAAACCGTGAGCGCCGAGGCCCTGTCGTTGCCCCGCTCTGCCGCACGCGTTGGAAAGCTCAGCGTGGAGGCGGCTGCTTGGCGCGAGCGCTTCCCGGCCCGCCCCGTCCCCGAGCGCTGGCCGGAAACCTGCGTGGACCGTGAGGCCCTCCTGGAGCGGTTGCTGGCGCCGCCGTTCAGCCTCGACGACAGGCCGGCGGCCCAACACCAGCGCAGGTTCGGCTTCACCAGAGTGCTGGACTGGCTGGAGGCCCAGCCCGGGCTCAGCTGGCAAGAGCGTTGGGCCGCCAGCGGGGCCGGCGTGGACGGGAGAGCCGACTGGAGACGGGCCCCGCTCGAGTGGTTGAAGCGCGCCGGGCGCCTGGAGGCGGGCAACTCGACCGCTTACAGGACCTTCGGTGGGGGCCTTTGCCTGCTGGTGTGCGGCGACGTAGTCCGGCCGGGGTTGGCATGGCTCTTGAGGACCAAGTCGCTGCACAGCCTGACCTCCGAGATGGCCAGGGTCCGAGACACCGACGGCTTCACCGCACTGTACAGGTTGGCCGAGACGGCGCAGTCAGGTCAGGGGACATGGCGACTTGGCCTTACCCGGATCGCGTACATAATGGCGGCCAAAGGCGGGTCTGTGCGGGACATCACCGTAGGTGACTGCCTGGAACTGGTCGAGGTCAGTGCCGCCGAGTACCCAAGCTACGGCAGAGACGGGAGGGGCCCGTACTTCTACCAGCTCTTGCATGAAATAGGGGTTTTCGGCCCCGAGGCGCCGTCGACCGTCCGCATGTTCAGCCCCATGTACCAGCGCGGGCTATACCAGGGACAGCTCAGCCCCGGGCAGCTGATCGACCGTTACGACCTGGCCTGCCGTCCCGTGCGCGACCTGCTCGTCGACTACCTGTGCGAACGCCAGCCGGGAGTCGACTTCACCACCTTGGAGTCGATCTCGAGGCACCTGGGGCTACTTTTCTGGAAGGACCTTGAGACCCATCACCCCGGGATCGCCTCCCTGCGCCTCGCCCCCGACGTCGCCGCCGCGTGGAAGCAGCGGGTCCAGACCACCGTCGGTCGTGTCGGTGCCGAGGCGAAGCGCCGCAAGGACCTAGCTGGCTGCCTCAACGCCGTGCGAGCGTTCTACTTGGACATCGCCCAGTGGGCAACCGAAGACCCGGCTCGGTGGGCACACTGGGCGGTCCCCTGCCCGGTCCGGGCCGACGACGTCCGGGCCCGCAAGGAGCGTAGCCACCGCAAGTCCCGAATGGACCAGCGCACCCGAGAGCGCATCCCTGTCCTGCCCGCCTTGGTTGCCAACGTGGAGCGCGCCCGCATTGGCGCCGCCGACCTGTTGGCCGCCGCCCGCAACGCCCGTCCCGGCGAGGAGTTCAGCGCTGCCGGGCAAAGGCTGAGACGCCCAGTGATGACCGCGTCTACTCCCCGGATCTGGGCAGAAGACACCGGCACGGGCAAGCGATGCGACCTTACCCGACAAGAAGACCGCGCTTTTTGGGCTTGGGCTGCAGTCGAGGTCCTGCGAGAGACCGGCATTCGAGTAGAAGAACTCACCGAGCTGTCCCACCATAGCTTGGTCGAGTACAAGCTCCCTACCACGGGAGAGACGATCCCCCTGCTGCAGGTTGCTCCGTCGAAGCTGGACGAAGAGCGGCTGTTGGTCGTCAGCCCCGAGTTGGCCGAGGTCTTGAGCGCCATCTTGTGCCGCATCCGAGACAAAAACGGTGCCGTCCCTCTCGTTGTCGCTTATGACATCCAAGAACGCCAGTGGAACCCACCCATGCCCCTACTCTTCCAGCACCGGTTCGGCATGGAAGACATGGCCTTCGGCACGGCCGCCATCAGAAAGCTGGTCGGCAGCGCCCTGCAAGGCGCTGGCGTCACCGACGCCTCTGGCAAGCCGCTCACCTTCCTATCCCACGACTTCAGGAGGATCTTCGTCACTGACGCCGTGCTGAACGGGATGCCACCCCATATCGCCCAGCTGATCTGCGGGCACCACAACATCAACACCACCATGGGCTACAAGGCGGTCTACCC
>JAJZYO010000498.1 GCA_021798075.1 Actinomycetes bacterium | reverse complement strand
TCGCCAGCACCTGAACTGAAGGCCGGCGGATCGGCGCCCCGGGGAACGGTTGTACCTTTGTGGACCGCCGTCCCCCGGGAGGCGCCGGCCTCGGCGCCGAGCTTCGGCGGTGCAGGTTGAAGGCCCGGGACCAGTCGCAATGCTAGGCTGCCCGGTGAAGGCAGTCGTTAGCCGATAGTCCACCGCTTAGTTGACCTTTGACAACACAACAAGCGAGGTTCTCGCAGCCGGCGGTGCCAGCCAGGCATTGAGCCTGTTTGGGTCGTAACTGCCACGAGGTCCGCTCGCCTGGGTGGGTGGGACGTCCCTCCTCTTCGCGACGTGAGCGGCGCTTCCAAAGTTGCAACGCCTGCTCGCCGGCCCGCTACGTTAGTGCTAAATCCCGATCTCACGAGCCGGCAAAGTCCTAGACAAGATAGCCCACCGGGCCTGGGCTGCCCTCGACCCCTCGAGGGCGGGCCTGGGCCCCGACCGAAGAGGAGGAGCCCTTGGCTGTTCTCGGCAAGACCACCGTTCAACCAGACCGGCCTAGCGTTGGGCCTCGAGGGCCCGGTGGCCTTATCGAAGCCCGGGGCATCGAGCTTGTACCTGAGCACGAACGCTGGGGCAGCCCGTCCCGCCTGTTCGGCATGTGGGCGGGCACCTGCTGGAACGTCGAGTTCGTCGTCTATGGCACGCTCGCCGTTGCCATCTTCGGCCTGTCCTTTGCCCAAGCTGTCGCCATCATCCTGGTCGGTAACTGCTTCTACGTCCTTACCGGGTTGGCCAGCCTGCCGGGAGCCGAAGCCGGCACTACCGCTTTCGGCGTCTCGCGAGCTGCTTTCGGCCCCCGGGGCAACAGGGCCCCGTCGTTTTTCAATTGGGTGACCCAGGTCGGCTTCGAGATCGAGGGCATTGCCCTCATCGTTCTCGTAGCGGTCGCCATGTTCGCCAAAGGGGGCGTCCAGGCCAGCACGGTCCTCAAGGTGGTGCTCGTAATCGCCGCCGTCGCCGTCCAGGCGTTGCTCCCTCTGGTCGGGCACCGGGCGATGTTGAAGGTGCTCCACTGGCTCGCCTACCCCTTCATCGCGCTGTTCGTGATCATGGCGGTCATCACTGCCGGGAAGGTCAACCTGCACGCCGCCCCACATGGCGCCGGCTGGGGCAGCCTCATGGTCTTCCTGGCCCTTGTCATCTCGGTTGGTGGCCTCGGCTGGACCGAAAACGCGAGCGACTACTCCCGCTACCTGCCAGCCGCCACCAGCAAGAAGCGCATCGTGGCTGCCGTGGCCCTCGGTGCGGCCATCCCTTCGGCCCTTCTCGAAGTGCTCGGTGCGGCCGTCGCTACCGCCGTCGCCCCGGCTCACGCCGGCGGCCTGGCCTCGGTGACCGGCCTCGTCGCCGTCTTCCCTGCCTGGTTCATCTGGCCCTACTTCCTGATGGCTCTCTTACAGCTCTTCGCCATCAACTCGGTCGACTTGTACAGTTCGGGTGTCACCCTCCAGAGCCTCTGGTCCCGGCTCCGTCGCTGGCATTGCGTCTTGATCGACACGGTGGTGGCCGGGGGTTTCGCTGCCTATGCGGTCTTCTCGGGGCGGTTCTCCCAGCTGCTCGCCGACTTCATCCTGTTCATCATCGTTTGGCTGGCACCCTGGTTCGCCATTTACTTCATCGACTACCTGTTGCGGGGCCGCCGTTACGATCCCGCCGCCCTTATGGACGAGAAAGGCGGCCTTTACTTCCGCCGGTCCGGCGTCCACTGGCCGGCCGTCGTGGCCCAGGCGGTAGGCATGCTCGCCGCCATGGCTTGGCTCAATGCGTACAGCCCCTACGTCTCGTGGCTCTCCTCCCACGTCGATGGTTCGGACTTCAGCGTGTTCATGGGGCTCGTCTTCGGCGGCGGCACCTACTTCCTGCTCGCACGCAAGGGCATCCGCCAAGAGCCTGCATATCGCCCGGTGCCCGCCTACTGACCCGGCCTGGTCTTCGGGAGCTCGGCCGGTTATCGAGTCAAGTCAGGCGCTCGCCCCCACGCAACGTCCGGCTCCGTCCGGCGTACGCTGGCACCGGTGCGCTACGTAGACGTAGGCGGGGCCCGCGTCTCGGTGATCGGCCTCGGGGCGTGGCAGTTCGGCTCGCGCGAGTGGGGCTACGGCGATGCGTACGCCCACGGCGAGGCTGCCCGGATAGTGCAGCGCGCCCTCGACCTCGGTGTAAACCTCATAGACACGGCCGAGATGTACGCTTTCGGCCGCTCCGAGCGCATCGTCGGGCGGGCCATCGCCGGTCGCCGGGACGAGGTGTTCGTCGCCACCAAGCTCTTCCCCCTGCTCCCACTAGCGCCCATCGTCGAGTGGCGCGGCAGGTCCAGTGCCGGCCGGCTCGAGGTCCAGACGATCGACCTTTACCAGGTCCACCAACCCAACCCGGTCGTCCCCCTCGCCACGCAGATGGACGGCATGCGTCGCCTCGTGAGCGCAGGCATCGTGCGCCATGTCGGGGTGAGCAACTTCTCCCTCGCCCGCTGGCAGGCGGCAGAGGCCGCCTACGCGGGCCCGGTGCTGTCCAACCAGGTCCGCTTCAGCCTGGTTGACCGTCGGCCCCTCCAGGACCTCGTGCCCTGGGCCTCTCGCCACGACCGGCTCGTGATCGCCTACAGCCCTCTCGGCCAGGGCTTGCTCTCCGCCCGCTACGACGCCACCAACGCACCACGCCGGGGGGTACGGGGCATGAA
>JAJZYO010000497.1 GCA_021798075.1 Actinomycetes bacterium | reverse complement strand
TAATGGGAGAGCCGGGCCGCTTCAGCGAACGCCGGCTGGCCGGCAACGGTGCTCTTTCGCGAACTTGTAGACGAAAACGGTCTATATGACCACTTTCGTCTGCAAGTTTCGTCTTGCAAGTTTCGTCTGCAAGATTTTCCTCAGTCGGCGCACTGGTGGTCAGAGGGGCGCGCGGCTCCGAGCCCCTTCCGCACGAGGTCCGCCATCACCTCGCTCACGCTGGTCCCACGGTCGAGCGCCAGGGAACGGGCCTCTTGGTACAAGTCTTCGGGGAGTTCGATCGTGGTCCTAACCACGGCAGGGCCCGGCCGGCGCACCTCGTCCGCCGGCCCAAGCTGGCCCGAGGAAGGCGGCCGCTCACCTTCGCCTCCTCTCTGCTCGCCGGCCGCCGCCACTGCCAGGCGGTCGACGAGGTCGTTGAAAGGGTCAGCGCCGTGGCCCTTCACCCAGCGGAACTCGAGCCGGCCGGGCACCTCCCGGTAGAGCTCCACCAGGGGTTCCCAGAGGTCGCGGTTGGCCACGGGCTTCTTGGTCGAGCCCACCCAGCCGTTGGCCACCCACTTCACCCACCAGCGCTGCTTGAAGCAGTTGACCACGTAAGTGCTGTCGCTCACGACCTCGAGCGGGCCGCCCAAGCTGCGGACGGCGTCGAGCACGGCCGTGAGCTCCATGCGCTGGTTGGTGGTGCGGCGCTCTGCCCCGCTGCGCCAGCGCCCACCGGGCATGGCCCAGGCCCAGCCCCCCGGCCCCGGGTTCCCGAGGCAGGCGCCGTCGGTGTACACAGTGTTCCTTTCCATGGCGACCTCCCAGCATGCCAGGGCGAGGTGCTCGGCCCGGGCCGGACCAGCCCTGCCGGCGCTCGGAACTCACGTTCCCGAGCGTGACCTGGGCTGAGACGAAGGTCACCGCCATTGCTACACCCTCCTACTACCTTACGGCTGACCAAAGGCGCGACGATGGGAGCGTGATCTTCGACGGCGTCTCCCACCAGCTGCCCGACCTCGACCCGACCGAGACCGAAGAATGGGTCGACTCTTTCGACGCGGTGCTCGAGGCGCACGGCAAGGAGAGGGCACGCTTTTTGCTGATGAAGCTGCTAGAGCGCGCCAACGCACACCAGGTCGGCTTCCCGGCGACGGTGTCCACTCCCTATGTCAACACGATCCCCGCCAGCCAAGAGCCCTGGTTCCCAGGCGACGAGGAGACCGAGCGGCGGATCCGGGCCTTCATCCGCTGGAACGCAGCCGTCATGGTGGTAAGGGCCAACCACGTGGCCGAGGGCATCGGCGGGCACCTCGCCACCTTCGCCTCTTCGGCCGCCCTCTACGAGGTGGGCTTCAACCACTTCTTCCGGGGCAAGGACTCGCGCGGTCCGGGTGACCAGGTCTTCTTCCAGGGCCACGCGGCGCCCGGCATCTACGCGCGGGCCTTTTTGGAGGGCCGTCTCTCCGAGGGCCAGCTCGAGCACTACCGGATGGAACTGGCCGGCGCAGCCGCAGGGACGGGCGGCCTTTCCTCCTACCCCCACCCCCGCCTGATGCCCGGGTTCTGGGAGTTCCCCACCGTCTCGATGGGCCTCGGGCCCCTCAACGCCATCTACCAGGCGCACTTCAACCGCTACCTCCACAACCGGGGCATCGTCGACACGAGCGCCTCTCGGGTCTGGTGCTTCTTGGGCGACGGGGAATGCGACGAGCCCGAGACCCTGGGCGCCCTCGGCCTCGCCGGCCGGGATCGCCTCGACAACCTCATTTTCGTGGTCAATGCCAACCTTCAGCGCCTCGACGGCCCGGTCCGGGGCAACGGCAAGATAATCCAGGAACTGGAGGCGGTCTTCCGAGGCGCCGGCTGGAACGTCATCAAAGTGATCTGGGGGAGCCGCTGGGACGAGCTCCTCGCTCGCGACGTGGACGGCGTCCTGCTCAACAAGATGAACACCACGGTCGACGGAGAGTTCCAAAAGCTCGCCACCGAGGACGGCGCCTATATCCGGGAGCACTTTTTCGGGCCTGACCCGCGCCTCGCCCAGCTGGTCGAGCACCTCTCCGACGAGGAGCTGCGGACGCTCCCCCGGGGCGGCCACGACTACCGGAAGCTCTACGCGGCTTACAAGGCTGCCACCGAGACGAGCGGCCAACCCACCGTCATCCTCGCCAAGACCATAAAAGGCTGGGCACTGGGGCCCACCATCGAGGCGCGCAACTCGACCCACCAGATAAAGAAGATGAACGCCGATGAGCTAAAGGCGCTCCGCGACCGCCTGAAGCTCCAAGCCGAAGTCCCGGACGAGGCCCTGGAGCAGGGCGAGCCCCCGTTTTTCCGGCCGGCTCAGGAAAGTGCCGAGTACCAGTACATGGCCGAGCGCCGGCGGGCCCTTGGGGGGCCGCTCCCCAAGCGGGCCGTCCACTACGAAGCGCTCGGGGAACCCGACCCTGGCACTTTTGCCGAGTTCGACAAGGGGTCGGGCAACCGGGAGGTGTCGACGACCATGGCGTTCGCCGTGCTCTTGCGGGGGCTCCTGCGCGACAAGGCCGTCGGCAAGAGGGTCGTCCCGATCATCCCCGACGAGGCGCGCACTTTTGGTATGGATGCCCTCTTCAAGGACTTCAAGATCTATGCGCCCTTTGGCCAGCTCTACGAGCCGGTGGACTCCAAGCTCATGCTCAGCTATTCCGAGGCGAAGGACGGCCAGATAATCGAGGAGGGGATAAGCGAG
>JAJZYO010000496.1 GCA_021798075.1 Actinomycetes bacterium | reverse complement strand
GAAACTCGGGCCACGTCGCTGTCTGCACAGGAGATCGACCTGTCCTTGCACATGGCATTGTGTGCTATCTCATATAACATCCGATCCTCAAAGCGCAACGCAAGAAGCGCGAGGCCCAAGCGCCTTGATGGGGAGCAGAGCACTCCAGGCCGACCGTGAGCGTGGCGCCGGCTGCTTCCGCTACGAAGCGCGTCCGTGTGCCCGGCCCGCAGCCGAGGTCGTAGGCGAGCACCGTGGGTCCTCGACAGCCTGGGTGAGCAGTTCCTGCGAGGTGGGACCGAAGATCTTGGTGACAGGGGCGAGGCGGGCTGCTTCCACGTCGGTGTCGCCGAAGGTGCAGGTGCTGTCGGGCGCGGCAGCAGCGGGGTCGTGGGCGGGGTCCCGCTGGTTGTCGGGCGGGGGGCCATGACCTCGCACGCGCGCTCCTCTTGGTCAGGGAGCTGGCCGTCCGGAGATGGTGCTAGCTCGAACACACCCGGCCCTTGCTAACGCCACTGGTCGCTCCAAGGTGGGGCCGACCGAGGGGAAGCGCTGTTGCAGATGACGCCCGCTGACCGGGCGGTTCGCCGAGCGGCTCTTACGGGACCCCCTCCCTCGCGCCGGACCGCTTTCCTGCGGTGTTCCCACGGAGGGTTCGGGCTGCGCAACAACCGGGAGTCGATCTTCGGGAGGCGATAACGCCGTCACCAGGTGGTGAGTTGTTTCCCGTCGTCTGTCATATGGTAGTGCGATCTCTTCTTACAACTCGGGCACTTGACGGCAAAACGATGGGCTCCTTCACGCCAGATGAGTCCAGGCACACTTGGATCGGAAAGGCTATTGAACTGGCTGTAGGACAGCTTGAACTCATGCCCGCATTGCGGGCACTTCAAATCGAAATCTGTAGCCACGAGACATCATCTCCAGGTTTTCGCGCTGCCGGCGGACCTTCGTCAGCAACCTCGGGGTCGAGGCTGGGATACCGCGCAGCGTAATCCTGGTCTTCGGATCCTATCTCTCCCCCCGACCGCCTGCGCCACTTCCTTTTCACCTGGCCCAAGGCATCGACTACGCCCCCATCCAGCCCTACAGCGGGCACGCCAGTCGCCAGTCCCTTGAGATCTACTCCAGGCTCGCCCTCGCCGACACCCAACAGAGCTACGACCAGTCTCCCGTGTAACCGACCCTTCTACCTTGCGGCTCGGGACAGCTTCGGGGGGTTATCTCACGCTACGAGCTGCGGGCGAGAGGCATAGAGCAGGTCCTCGACCTGCACGAGAACGACCGGGGGGGTACCGGACTTCGAGGGCGTAAAGATGATCGACGGGTGGCCCCACGGTCCCGAGACCCCTGACCGCCTGGCCATAATCACCCGGCCGGCCCACCTCTCCGTCCCTGCCTTGAAGAAGACGGCCACCGAGGTGGAAAGAGCCGAGCACGCCGAGAAACTACGGGTGGTGGCTGAGTTCCAGGCTGCCATAGCCGAACGTGAGACCTGGGCGTTCCGGCGCACGGCCGGCCCGACAAGAACGGGACGGAGCACTTCGAGTGCCCGGGCTGGGCCGGCCGGCGCAAGTGCCAGCACTGCCCGCTCTCGCTCTTCCTGCCCGAGGGGACGCCGGAGGTCACAGGCCCTCCCGAGGCTGCTACCGCCCCCAAGGCGTGCCACCAGCGCACCATCACCGTCCCGGGCGATGTCACCCCGAAGGTCCGCCAACGGCTCTACTGGGGCGGCCCAAAGTGGACGGCATCGTTCAACCGCCGCTCCCGTGCCGAGGGCGGCTTCGGGAACTTGAAGAGCCCGGAGACCGAGAACGTGCGGCGGGGCTGGACGCACGTGGTGGGCCTGGTGAAGACCGGCCTCATGGTCGTCATGGCCCAGAAGGCCACCAACGTGCGGCTGCTCCGGGGTTGGGCCGAGCGCACCGGGGACCGTACCGACCCCGTCTGTCGGGCCGACCCGCCCGACTACGGCTTCGAGGAGCTCGGCCCTGAGGCGGCCCCGCCGCCGGCCACCGGGCCGCCTCTGGCAGCCTGAGGCTCGCCTTCCCGCCGTTCAGCCTGCAGACCTTAGGTCTGCGGGCTAGTCGTGCTGTTCGGGAACGGGCCCCGAGGCTAGCCGGGCCTCTCCGGTGAGCTCAGAAGGCTGTCAAAGCTGTCAAGGGCAGCCACCCCATGATGGCGCCGTCCTCCACCCGGCCGCTGCGACCGAAACCGCCCCGAGGCCATTCCCAAGGCTGGGTTTCGTAAAGTCCGGAGCCCTACCTTTCGTAAGGATTCCATGGTGGTGGTGGCGGAGGGAGTGGGATTTGAACCCACGGTGGGCGTACGCCCACAACGGTTTTCGAGACCGTCCGATTCGGCCGCTCTCGCATCCCTCCAGCAGCCATTATGTGCTGCGAGCTTAGGTCATCCCAAGCGCTATCCCAAACTGTCGCTGGGTGCGCATAACGCTGGCCACGTGCCCAGGATACGAGAGCGGGCTCCAGGCGTCTACGAGATCACGGCGTCCACGGGGCGGCGGGACCCGGCAACGGGGAAGTACGGGCAGGTGTCCCGCACGGTCAAGGACCCGGCCCGGCGGCCGGGAGCGAAGGGCTTCCCCAAGGCGGTCGAGACCGAGGCCGCCAAGCTCATGGCCGAAGTCGAAGGGGGCCGCCACCAGGCCGGCCGGCACACTTTTGGTGTCTGCTCGACGAGTACCTCCGACACCAGGAGGCGCGGGGCCGGGCTCCGAA
>JAJZYO010000495.1 GCA_021798075.1 Actinomycetes bacterium | reverse complement strand
CAGCCCGACCGGGACCTTGGTGCCGTCGGTGGTGACGACTAGGGAGGCTACGACGCACTGTCCGGCGACCTCTATGCCGTCGACCATCAGCACCGCTACGTCGAGACCAGACAGGTCCCGCGCCATCAGTTCGGCCAGCGCCGCCTCGGTAGCGCGCTTCCAACGCCGGGAGACCGAGCTGCGCCCCGTGCCCCTGGCCTGGTCGTCAATGTCGTCGCCAAGGGATTCGGAGACATCTGCGAGCGCCGGGTGGCTACGCCGGCCAGTACCCGCTCGGCGGTCAGTTGGTCGAGCAGGTCCTTGGAGCTGAACACTGCCCAACTGTCCAGGTGCGGCTCTTCGCCGTCGGTGGTGCGCGCCCCGGGGCCGCTCCACGCTCAGCAACCGGCCCCCGCACGACCCGCCCAGTGGTCGTGCCGTGCCAATTGGCCCCCCGGCCTGGGATACGGGCGTTCTTGGCGCCCATGCGCCGTGTGAGCTCGTCCTCCATGACCTGGCGCATCACCATGAGCCCGACATCGGCGCAAAAGCCCAGCAGGCCGTCCTTTAGTGGCCAGGTCAACCAGCGCCACGGCCTCCTCCAGCGGCAGACCGGCCAGCCTGGTGGCCTCTTCAGGTTCGGCGACGGTCACAACAGGTACTTTCTTCTTTCTTCTTCAACGGTGGTCCTCCTTGGGTTGTCCTGGTAGGCACCCGAGACCTACCAAACGGCAGGGCTCAGATGGGGGACCACCGCCTCTACTTCAACAATCTGGGGGACAACCTCGGCGCGACCTCGAGGCAACGCCAGAGGTCCTCCGCGTCCCGCCTCTCGTTGCGGACAGTTCTGGCGCCGGCCTTTAGCGCCAACGTCCCGACCGCGTCCGGCAAGGCGACTCGTGCCATTGCTACCGGCCCGTCAGCAAGGCGGAACTGAGCGTCGATGACGACGGCCGGACGACGAAGGGCGATGGCCAGACCAGGCACCTCCGTCGTCACAAACCCACCAACGCGGACACTGCTACGAGCACGGGTCCGGTAAGCGGGTACCAGCAGGTCTACGGCCGCGACCCGACGATCATCGATCGCCCGCTCCCAGCGGTTGCCGGCCACCCAGGTGTACCCGCGCTCTTCGATGACCCTGACCAGCGAGGGCCCTTGAGGACGTGCAGCGCGACGCCGAAGTCGGCGTCTCCCGTAGCCCTGAGCGGCAAGTCAAGGCCGAGCCGCCGGACATGGAGCATCACGGTCACGCCACCGATCAGCCGGTACTCGTCTGCCGCGCCCACTTCGGCGAGCGCCCGACTGACATCCGCGATGGCAGTGAGCCCGCCGTCCATCGCGGCGGAAAGGCTGGCGAGGACAACAGGAGGAGCGGGGCTCACGCTGCCCTGTCGACAACCCGGTCCAGGATCGCCCGGCGCAGGCGGTGCGCGGCCTCCCGGCGGTCCTCCCCGCCTAGTTGGATGAGGTCCGACCACTGTTGCACCGGGTCTACAAGCCGAAGGCCTTCGACGTCCCGGGGCCACCCGCGGCCAGCGGACAGCAATGCGAGGTCGCTGGTCCACCGAGCCACCACCGAGGCGTCGGCTCGACCCTCCGCCGGGACTAACCCGGCCGGAGCAAGATCCGGCCTGATGGCTAGGTACACCATGGCGGCGGTGGGGTGCCTCCACGGCACGAGAAGGTCAGGCCCGAGGTCGGCCGAAAAGGCCACCGCCCCCCAGGGGACGTGAACAGAGATGCGACGCGCCTGCTCCATCAGGCCACGAGTGCTGTACCAGAAGGTCTCCGGTTCCACCAGAGCCGGGCGAGCCCGGACAGCGTAAAGGTCCATGAGCTTGGCCCGCCGGCCCACATAACCGCCCTCTGTTGCCCGCGCGGCGTCTGCTGCAACAAGCCGCTTGAGGATCTGTGAGGCACGCGGTTGGGTGACGCCCACCTCCCGGGCAATAGCGACGCCCGTGAGGGGACGGTCGGCTGCGACCAACAATCGCGCCACCGCCGCCGTGCCCGAGCCCCAGCTCCTCGCACGGGCCGAAGACGGTGGGCTCGTTGCCATAGGTCAAGGGTATAAGCCTTCTCCCGCCTAGGCAAGGAACACTTATACCAAGGCTTATAGTGGCAAGGGGTAGTTTTGGGTAACTTTTGGGTAACAATTGCCGCCGAAAGTTACCCAAACAGGCCTTCCCTTGCCTACTCGTGAAGACAAAATCCCTGCTCACAGGCCATGGAGCGTCTCCATCCGACGCTCCCGCAAGCTTTAGGAAACCGACGCTCTATCCTCTGAGCTACGGGGGCCAACGTGCCGCCGACCAGGTTAGCGGGACGGGAGGCGACGTCGAGCGGGGCGTCCCGAACTGGACATATGGTGCACAATCACCTCCGCCACTCGGGAGGCGCATCGCCCCCGTGGTCAAGCACCCCGTTCCATCAGGATCTCAGTCATTATTGTCTATGCTATTTCAGCGCTTTTCGCGCTGGAATACGTTTTTCTCGTAGTCGATATGTCCCGCCCGCCGCTCTTATCTACTACGAGATATCCGCCGGCCTTCTCGAGGCCAGAGGCTGAGGCGCAGGACCCAGGCAGTGCGAAGCATTGTCAATGGCAGGCGGGCAGTCAGGGGCAGGCGGGCAGGCGGGCAGTCAGGGGCAGGCGGGCAGTCAGGGGCAGGCGGGCAGGCGGGGGCAGGCGGGCAGTCAGGGGCAGGCGGGCAGGCGGGGGCAGGCGGGGCACGGGCCTCTT
>JAJZYO010000494.1 GCA_021798075.1 Actinomycetes bacterium | reverse complement strand
TCCTGCCCTCGACCAGCTCGGCTTGACCGCTTCCATCTCGAGCCTCATGGCCAGTGTTGAAGAGGAGGCCCACCTCGCTACCGAAGTACAGGTGAGCGGCAACAAAGCACGCCTTGTTGCTGACGTTGAGCTCGCCGCCTTTCGCATCGTGGAAGAGGCGGCCCACAACACGGTCCGCCATGCCTGCGCGTCCTGGCTCCAGGTCAGCGTCAATTTCGGTCCTACCGAGCTGGTGCTGACCGTCGCCGACGACGGGAAGGGGTTCGTGCCTGTGGCGTTCGACGAGGTTGCAAGCTCTGGCCACCTGGGCCTGCTCGGCATGGACGAGCGGGCGAGGCTCCTTGGAGGCCATCTCCAAGTGCGCTCGGCCCCCGGCGAGGGGACTGTGGTCGAGGCCGTGCTACCCCTCAGTTTCAGGGTGCCGTGACCAGCGGCGCCGTGGCTATGGCTTCGCCGGGCCCTGGGCACCCGTGTTGAGCGGCCCGGGCCAGCGCCGTACGGGCCCTGCCAGGGGCGAACGCCGTGGCAAGTGATGGGATGAAGGAGCGCAGGGGCCGCCCCAGGGCCCGGGTAGGAGGCGGACGCTGGCGGTCCCCGCCTTTGTTGTGGCAGTGGGCCCAGGACGCGCCACGGGCCCAGTTGTGGCGGCGACCCCCGTCTTCACGGCCGATGGGCAAAGGGTGAGCGTCGTCGGACAAGCGAGCCGAGCCGGGGGGATGGTCACGGGCTCGACGACCCGAACTGCACGGGTACGTGAATCGTTTGAGACTTGGCCCAGGTCGACGAGGACGCGGCGAGCGTCCAGACGGTGAGCACAGTGTCGTTGACGCCGAGCGCGTCGATGCTGCCGGCGGGACCGGTTGCCACCGTGGCCGTGTCGGGTGGCGGCGACGGCAACCGGCGCCAGGACGCCGCCGGGCCGCCGGTGATATAGAGGCGTTTGGGACCCCCCGGCGCGCCCAGCAGCACGAACAGGTCGGTCCGGTGGTTGGTCCGAAGGAGACGAGGTTCTCTCCACGGGTGAGCTGGAGCGGTGGAGACGCCCGCCAGGACGAGGGGCTCGGCGTCCACGAGACGATCAGGCTCTTGCCTTGAGAGGCTGCGACACCGAGGACGACCGCCATCCCCGAGACCTCAGAGCCCATGCCAAGGACTGCGACGGTGCCGTGTACGACGCTCGAGGGAAGCTGCGGCGCTACGGTCAGCCAGGCACCTCCGTGGTAGAGGAACACCCCGACAGCGCCCGGCTTGGAACAAGAGACCCCGACCGTCGGCGCGCTATCGGTGTAGCCCACCGCCGTGATGGCCCTCGGAGCGCAAGCCTTCCCGGCCTTCGTGCAACGAAGGGCGCCTAAGGTGAGAAGCTCCCGCCACTTCGACAGGCTCCCGGCACTGGCCAGTACCTCATCTCCTGATAGGCCGTCGGAGACGGCAAGGGCGTGACCCGCAGTACCGAGCGCCAAGGCGTCGGGATGCGCCGCCCGGCCCTCATCGGAGCAGGCCGTTGGCCCAGGTCGCGCCGCCGTCGGTGGTGGCGATGATCGGGCTGAAGCGCAGATCGTAGGAAGGGCGGATCCCGACGACGAGCGACTGGCCCGCTGAGGCGAGCACGAGGCACCGTTGGTGGCCGTTGCCGTCGCCTCGACCTGGTTCGACCAGGTGGCCCCGCCGCTCGGTCGGAAGAACAGCTGCCAGAAGGTGTCGAGCGGCTTGCCGAGATGCCCTATCGGTACTGTCGCGCAGGTTCCCAAAGGGTGGCGATGGAGGTGGCGAGAGGGGTCGGCCATTGGACCGCTGCGCCTGTTGCTGTGCTCGTTGCCGTGCGATCCCCGCAGGCGCTCAAGCTCGTCGCGGCGATCCCGATACAGGCGACGATCGCCACGGCGCGCCGGAAGAACCGGTCGGTCATGAGGAGGCGATCACCTTCTTCAAGGTGTCGGCCAGGACGACCGAGAACGACGCCCGGGTGGCCTCTGTGCCGGGCCAGGGATCGGAGTTGAGCAGGTAGCGCAGGCGGCCGTTGGGTCCGATGACGTCGGTGAACTCGCTGTGCAAGACCATCGCGCCGGCGGGGCTGAGCTGGGCGTACTGGCCGAAGGCGTGCCAGGCACGCTGTAGCTCGGGGAGGGAGGCTCCGGCGAGGTAGAGCCAGTTCGGCGTCAACGTCAGGTTCTCTTGGCGGTCGAACGCCTGGAGGTAGTTCGGGGAGATGTAGCGGGGGCTTGGCGTTGAGGGCGACGAGCTCGACCTTCGAAGCCTCCCGCTCCAGCAGCCCATCGGCGGCGCGGAGCTCTTGGGCGATGGTCGGGCACACAGAGGTGCACACGTCGTCTAGGAAGGTGACCGCCACCGTCTTGCCACGGAAGCTGGCGAGGGTCACCGGTCGCCCATACTGGTCGATGAGGTCAAATGACCGGTCCAGGGCGTCGGTCGCCTGCGGGGCGCCGTTGATGGGTTGGGCGAGGATCGGACCGGCGTGAGGGTCGGCCGCCCCTATGGCTCCGGGGACAGCGCCGACCAAGACAACGCCGACGGCGCCTAGCGCGGCGACCACCCGAAACGCGTACGTCGGGTCGGCCGCTAGCGCGCGAATCTTGGGCCTGTCAACTACCTCCCCCCGTTACGCTCGCCCCCCAGGGGGCGAGCGCGTCGAACAAGTACCCAAACGTCCTGGTCCCCAGCTAGTCCCCGGGCCGTGCTACACGGTTCGGACCAGTTGTCTCAGCGC
>JAJZYO010000493.1 GCA_021798075.1 Actinomycetes bacterium | reverse complement strand
GCAGAGGGAGGGCTGGCAGAGGGAGGGCTGGCAGAGGGAGGGCTGGCAGAGGGAGGGCTGGCAGCGGGAGGGCTGGCAGCCGGCGTGTCGGCCGCGAGCAGGCGACCAGCGGTCCGTGGTGCCTCACTTGGCGTCGGGGGCTTGGTCCCGTTGAACGAGGTGAGGTCGACGTCTCGCGACAGCGTGCCCCCTTGGGCGGCCTCCGCGGTCGAGGGCGACCCTGCATTACTGTCTCGGAGAGGGCCACCGCCGGCAGGTGACCCCCGGGTGGAACGAGCCGCCTCCCGAGTGACGTCTCCGGGAAGGTCACCAACCCCTTCGCCCGGCTCCTCGCTCTGGCCCTCGCCGGCGGCAGCGCCGCGCCGGCCGCGACCTCCGCGAGAGCCGCGGCGACGCTTCCTCGGCTTACCTAGGGCCCCGGCAACCTCCCCGGAGGCGTCCTCGAGATTGTCAATGGAGCCGTTGGCGGTAGCGGACGCGGCCTGAGCATCAGGAGCTCCAGAGGGACCCCCGCCTGGCCCGCCCTTCGTACCGTCGACATCACCAGCTCCGCCTGCCTTGCCGAGAAGTTGTTCCGACATCCAAATCTTCCCTTCCGAGCCGGCCCGAAGTACCCGGCCGGCGTTCGTCGTGGCAACAGTGCGCAAGCCCGGCGAGGGTACGCCAGGCGCGCGACATCATCGCCTACGGTCATAGGAACAAAAACCTGTGGGCTGTCGCCCTCAGACGGCCCTGTGCCGGTACGGCGCCGCTCGCAGCCGGAGCGCCAGCCCAGCTCAGGGCCCGAATCCCTCGTCGTTTGGGGCTTGGCCTCATCCCGCTCTCCCACCCACCTGCCGCGGTCTGCTTGGCCTACTTGCACCGGGCATGCGGGGTCTCTTGACGAGCCGTTCGGCCCTCCACGAAGAGTGAAGCGATCGCGCAAGCGATGCCAGAGCCCGCTCGCAGAGGCTCGCTTAACGGGCCCCATCATCCCGCTCCGCCGGCCGCGACCAAAGTGCAAAGGAAACAGGGCAGCCGCGACGAGTTCATCTCACTCGTGATTGTACCCAAGGAGCCCGCCCCGCCTTCAGGACCGCTTAAATGCTGGCTGAGCACCACCTGAACGCCGGCTGAACGGCTCAGTCGAACCGGCGCATCCTCACGTTTTGTACAAGCCCCAGCGCCACCCAGTCAACGAGCATGGCAGAACCGCCATAGCTCATGAACGGAAGCGTTATGCCTGCCACCGGCATTATGCCCATGGTCATCCCTACGTTCTCGAAGACCTGGAACATGATCATGCACAGCACCCCGATGCAGATGAGCGTCCCGGCCAGGTCCCGCGCCAGGGCGGCTGCTCGCCAGCTACGCCAGACGATCAAGGCAAACAGGGCGAGCAAGAGGGCCGAGCCGGCGAAGCCGAACTGCTCCGCCGCCGCGGTGAAGATGAAGTCGGTGGACTGGTTGGGCACGTAGGAGAGGTCGGTGAGGTGGCCATGGAACAGTCCCTTGCCGTAGAGGCCCCCGTCAGCGATCGCCGCCTTGGACTGGTCGAGGTTGTACTCGATCGTTTTCGCGTACGGGTTAAGGCTGCTCGCCGTCCCCTGAGAGAGGCCCGTCGGCGCGTGCAGGAAGGTCGTGAGACGGTCCTTCTGGTACTGCTTTAAGAGGCCCGACTGCAAAACCCCGGCGATCGCGACGATCGCCAAGACGGTGAGCAGGGCCATGTGCAGAGCCTTGGTCCCGCCCATGAGCAACATCCCGACCAGGACGATGCCGAGGACGATGGCACTCCCGAGGGCGTCCTCTTTGAAGATGAGCAGGAAAGGGACGACCGCGAGGCCGAGCACGACAAGCAGCGACTTGACCGAAAGTTGCCCCTTCCGGCTCGACAGCAGTGCCGCCAGGGACAAGATCAAGGTGACCTTGGCGAACTCGGACGGCTCGAACTGGAACGGCCCGACCTGGATCCACGACTGCGCGCCGAGGACGCGGTGCCCGATGACCAGCGCCCCAGCCAGCATGAGGACGGTCCCCCCATAGAGCACGGGCGCCCACAACAGGTACCGTCTGTAGTCGAACACCAATGTGAGCAGGAAGGCAGCGATGCCAAGTCCCGCCCAGATCGCCTGGCGTTCGAGGTAGTACTTCGGGTTGCCACCTGCGAGCTCCTGTGGGTACCTGGTCGCCGAGTACACCATGAGCACGCCGATCAGGGTGACGGCGACGGTCGCGAGCAATAGCAACGGGTCGAAGTGGCGCCAAGCAGGGCTCGTTACAGCCCTCCTCGGTGCCGGCGGCGCACTCGCCGGCGGGGGTGGCGGGAGCGTCGGCCTGCCCATGGCTGGGGTGGTCAGCGCCATCAGCAGCCAGGAGGGGGAGTCGAGGTGACGGTCGCCGGGAGGCCGTGCTTGGCGAGGCCGAAGAGGGTGTAGTACTCCTGGACGACCGCCGGCGCCGCAGCGCACGCCCCGTACCCAGACTGAGCGAAAAAGGCGTCCACAACGAAGCGCGGGGCGTTGGCGGGTGCGAAGCTGGTGAAGACCGAGGTGTTTTGGATGTAAGCCGGCCAACCGACTTGGGAGTAGTTGGGCCCAACCTGGGCTGTGCCGGTCTTGCCGGCAACGGGGATCCGCGAAAGGGGGAACCTCGTGAAGGCACCGTAGGCCGTGCCTTGCGGATTGGACGTCACGCCCTCGAAGCCTGAGGTCATGATGGCCTGGTCGGTCGCGCTCGGCATCTGGACC
>JAJZYO010000492.1 GCA_021798075.1 Actinomycetes bacterium | reverse complement strand
GCAGCTACGTTGAGCGGGACCTGGCGGCGTCCCGCCTCGTAGTAGTTGAGCAGGACCCGGTTGATCCCCACCGCCTCGGCCGCCGCCTCCTGCGACAACCCGGCCCGTTCCCTGCCCGTACGCAACATCTGACCGATCGAGTCCAGGGCAAACCTCCTTAGTGTTACAATCCTAGCGTTATCGTTCACCAGTGTAACCAAGATCAGGGACGGACCGCACCAGGAAAGGGAGGTGACAACCATGACCGATCGCAGGGCGGGCCAGCACCA
The DNA here is from genome assembly GCA_021798075.1 of Actinomycetes bacterium. Next base: position 2,468 of record JAJZYO010000492.1, on the reverse strand, counting down.
GGGACCCTATGTTAACAAGGAGTCGCGGGCACGCAACCAGGCGGGGCTTCATCCCTGTCGACAACCACTACCGCTACCAGATTGCCGACGGCGTCTACGCCGTCCGGGTCGCCGTCTCGCTGCCGCCGGTCGGGGAGATCCTCGTCCCGGTCAACTTCCCGAAGACCGGCCACATGACAGAGCAGATGGCGAAGATCGCCGCGATTCAACTCGCGGGTCGCGTCGAGTGACGAGAGGGGGCAACTGCCGAGCTGTCGGCCGCAGTATCCTCGACACGGGCAACAGTGGCGCCTACATGGCCGTCAACCCGGTCTGCCCGCCACGCGATCGCATGCCGGCGATCTCGGAGGGACACCGGTGGTCTTACGCCAAGCAGGCCTTCGAGCGCGCCTATCTCTTCTCCGCACGGCAAAGTCGGAAGATGCCGACAGCGCTGGGCTGCTGCCCAGGCGCCCGAACGCGTCGGTCCCGGTGGCGCGCACGCCGGGGACGGCACTGTGAGTGGATCAGCCGGTTACCAGCCCGAGGTTCTGGCAGTCTGCGCCCATCCCGACGCCGAGTCCTTCGGGCTCGGCGCCCTGAGCGACCAGGGGACGACGGCGCGCGTCTTGTGCTTCACCCACGGGGAAGCTTCCACCCTCGGCGAGACCCGTCGCTCGTTGGGCGAGGTCCGCGCTGGCGAGCTCGCCGGTGCGGCGGCCGCCCCCGGGGTTGGGGGGCGCGCTCCTCGATGACGCGGATGGTCATCTCGGCGAGGTACCCCTCGAGGAACTGGCCCAGCAGGTGGACGAGACGAGCGTACCGGCCCAAGTCCTGCTCCTGTTTGACGAGGGCGGCATCATCGGTCACCCCGACCATTGCGCCGCCACTGCTGCAGCGCTGCTGGCACGCCAAGCGCCGCAAGCTTCCCGTGCTCGCTAGGACGGTGCCTCAACGGGTCGCCAGCACGCTCAGCACCGAGCACGGCACCAGCCTTCTCGGATGGCGCGACGCTAAGGTGGACCTCGTCATCGCCGTCGACCGGCGCCGACAACGACAAGCGATCGCCTGCGATGCCAGCCAGTCTGGTGACAACCCCGTGCTGTGGCGACGCCTCGAGCTGTCGGGTGCCTCCGAGGAGACACTGGAACACGCTAACGACCGCACAGGCTTTGATGGCGGTGCGTGAGTCCGACGGCGAGAGGGGCCGTCGAGACCGCTCAGGGCGGTCGAAGAGTCAGCTGGCGGACATCGCTGTGCCGCTCGCACTGCTCGGGCTGCTCGGCGTCCAGTTCCTCTTGGGCATGGCCATCAACCTCTTCGTCCACATTTCGCCTGCCGGTGCCGGGATGGCAGAGATGATGGGCAACGGTCCGCTGGTCGGCATCCACATGATGCTCGGGATGATTCTCGCCGCCGGGGGCGCGCTGGGCGTCGCCACCGCGCTCCATAACGGCTGGCCGGCGACCGTCTGCGCGGTTGTAGCCCTCGGCGGCATCCTCGTCGCCGGGCTCGGCGGCGTGGCCTTCCTCATGGGCGGCCAGAGCAACAGCGCCTCGTATCTCATGGCCGTCGGGTTCCTCGTCGCCGTCGGCGGCTATGTCGCCGAGGTGCTCGCCGTTCGTTGATCGCGCCGCGGCCCAGTCTGGTTGGTACCCGAAGTGCCGATCACCCTTGGCACAGCGAGCGACACAGCGGCCACAAGCTCAATTGCACAAGCTCAATTGGAAGTGCACGAATAATCGCCGGCCGCAGCAGAATTGCTTGGCTTTTCCTGCCCCCGCCGGGCCGTCCAGGGGGTCCTGCGACGGCCTGCGCCTATCCAGCATCGCTCGCCCGGAGCGATGCTGGATGGTCACTGCGGTCGTTGGTCGCGGCGGGAAATCGGCTGCTGCCGCACCTGAACCGACGATTGGGGCTGCAACGACGAGATTGCTCGTCGAGGGCCGCTTGAGCCTACATCGCGGAGGTGACGACCGATTGAAAGATTTGGGCGGCCGGGACCGCGACCGATGACAAGCTCGTCACGGCTGAGGGGCGGTAGAAGCGGCGGCCTCCCCGCCGGGCATCTGGCGAAGCGTGCCTCTTGCTTCGCCGTCCAAGGTCGGCACCGTCTAGCGCCGTGTAGCGCAGCGCCGGCGACCTGGCACAGGTCTGGGTCCGGCGTTGGGGCGTCTGGGGGTCAGGCCATACGACGCTGGGGGCGTCGCTTCGGGACATCGAGGTTGTCGTGACCCAGCCGCCCCGGCACTGGCGAGGACACCGCGCCGCTCGCGGAGACGGACCCGTTGAGAGGCAAATCGGGTGCCAGTGCCAGGGCGGCGGTCGTTAGCGGCGGCGGGCGCCTCACCGTGGCCTGCTTGGCACGGGGCGAGACCAGGTGAACTTCCCCCCTTGGACCGGACACTCCATGACAGGTATAGATGAAGGAGGATGTTCCAATGGGAAAGCAGAGTTCACCAAGGCGTTTTTCGCCCGAGTTCAAGGCA
>JAJZYO010000491.1 GCA_021798075.1 Actinomycetes bacterium | reverse complement strand
GGCGGTGCCGGCCGTACTGAGGGGGAGGCCTGAGATGGCAGTTACGCCAGAGATGGGCACCGGGAAGCCCAATGGCGACGAGGGTGGCGCGCAAGGCATCAGGCAGGCGGAGCCCACGACCCAAAAGGACGGTTACTCCCTGGATTTGGAAGAGACGTCGGTGACCGCTGCCCTCGCGGCCGCGCCTGAAGTCGTCGCCAGCGACCTGGCGACCTACCTACGAGCGTGGTGGCAGCGGGTCCGTTCCGGTGAGAGCGGCGTCCTCCCGGTCGTGGTCGGCCTCGTCGTCATCGTCCTCGTATTTGAGATAAAGACGTCGCTTTACCTTTCTGCCGGCAACGTCGTCAACCTTCTAAACCAAGCGGTGGTCTTTGTCCTTTTCGCCATGGGCGAAGTCTTCGTCCTGCTACTCGGCGAGATCGACCTCTCGATGGTGTTCAACGCGGGTATCGGGGCAGGGATCGTCGCGGCATTTGTCGTCCACCCCTACGACTTCCCGTGGTGGCTCGCCATCTTGTGCGGCCTTGCCGCGACGACTGTCATAGGGCTCATCCTCGGGACGCTCATTACCCGTCTTCGCCTTCCCAGCTTCATCGTGACGTTGGCTGCCTACATAGGGCTCCAAGGCGTGATGCTCTGGATGTTCGACACGTTGCCGATCGCCGTCGGTGGCGTGATATCGGTGTCCAACAAGGTGCTCCTCGATTTCGTAAACGGCAACCTCTCCCCGACTGCGAGCTGGGTCGCCATGGTCCTAGCAGTCGCGGTCTTCGGGGGCCTGACCATCTTTCGCGACGTCCGCAGGAAGGCCGCGGGCCTGGTGACGCCGCCCTTCGGCCTCACCCTGTCCAAAGTGGGCGTGGTCGCAGCCGCTGGTGTGGTGCTCGTGTGGGTTTGCAACATCAACAGGGGCACCGGTACGACCAAGGTCAGAGGGGTCCCGTGGTCGATACCGATCGTGCTCGTTTTGTACTTCGCTTCTACGTTCCTGCTTAGCAGGACGCGTTTCGGCCGCTACATCTATGCGATCGGGGGCAACGCCGAAGCCGCCCGGCGCGCTGGGATCAACGTCCGGATGGTGCGGACCGTGGCGTTTTTGATCTCGGGGCTCTTCGCTGGCCTTGCCGGCGTCATGTACCTCTCCCAGTTGGGCTCGATCTCCACCAACATCGACCCGAGCTACGTGTTGTTCGCCGTGGCCGCCGCAGTTATCGGTGGTACGAGCCTGTTTGGTGGGAGGGGCAAGCCCCTCCACGCCGTTCTCGGAGGTCTCGTAATTGCGGCCGTTTACAACGGCATCTACCTGATCGGTCTCGGGGCAGCCGCCACCGAAATGGTGACTGGCCTCGTGCTGCTCGTGGCAGTGACGGTCGACTCCGTTGCCCGCCGGGGCGGCCAGAAAGAGGCCGTCTAGCGCGTCGGGGGCCGGGTTTTCGCTCCGGCGTCGCCCTTCCCCATCGGCGACGACCTGCAATCTGGCTAACCTGCGCCGGCAAACCGTGCTCTCGCGAATGAAAATAGGCCCGATAGGCGGGAGGCGGGGGTTTCACAAGGTTCATGGCGCCTTGGTCCGGCTCGCGAGGTCAGCTGGTGAGTCCGATCCGGTAGATGGCGCCGAAGCGACCTGGGCCCCAGGGTTGGAGCACGAACATGTACGTTGCGTGTATGACCAGCGGAGCAGGTACGGGTGCCATGTGCAGTTGGTCGCATCCGGGCGGCGCAGGCAAGGAGGCGACGGTTTTGTAGCTGGTCGCTGCGGGGTCGGCCTCGAGCACCGACCTCGTGCAGGGCCCGCCCGTTACTGCCCAGATCCGGTTTTCCGGCGCACCTAAGTAGGCCACCGTGCCCACCGGAGCCGCCTGGCCCAGGGCCGGCGAGACGTCCACCCGCCACAGGAGCGTCTCGGGGCCGGACCGAGTGCTGCCCACCCGGTACTCAACGGCACCACGCCTGCTGGTGGTGCCGACCCACAGCGTTTGCCCCCAGCCGGCCAACCATCGAAGGCCGGTCGCCTTCACAACCAGCTCCGGCGCGCCTAACCCCAGGCCCACGTGGTACAAGCCGGGCTCAACGGGCGGCCCGAGCGCTGTCTCGGCGGTGAACCAGAGGCCGGCCTTGTTGGCAAAGAGCAAAGGCCGGGAAACCTCAGGGACCGACACTCGGCCGGCCACGAGCCCGGTCGCCTGGGAGATGACCAGGAGCTGGCCGCCCCGCTCGGCCAGGGGCACGTAGGCCCACATGTAGCCGGCGCCGTAGACGACCTCGGGTTCGGTACCCACAAGGGCGGTGTAGCGGAGCAAGACAGGGCCGGTCGAGGGCTTGCCATCTGGCAGGGCACGAGCAACGCGGAAGGTCGACCCGTTTATCACCCCGGGCGCCGCGTTCTCAACAGGGAGCACCTGCTCGGAGAAAATCCGTGGGTCGTTGCACGGCCCAACCGCCTGTCGAGAGAGCGCCAAGGTCCGCGGGTCTACGACGGCGGTCCGGCAGAGGCCGGGCCTCGCCGGCGCTGGAGCGGAGCTGAGCGGGCTCCCGGCGGGCCCACCGGAGAGGACCAATTGGCCGTGGGCGAGCGAGAGCGACTGGTAGAGGCCGGCGCTAGGTAGGCGGGCTGAGGTGACGGCCGCCCCGGCACCGGCTGAGATGGGACCAGGCCTCGGCGCGCGGGCCCTGGAGCCGGCTAGCAACGAGAACACGATCACGGCCACCACGAGGACGATGGCACTGGCGCTTGACGTCAAT
>JAJZYO010000490.1 GCA_021798075.1 Actinomycetes bacterium | reverse complement strand
GAATATGGACCTGCGCCGAAGACGGGAGCGAAGGGGCAACGTGCTCTTGCTTGCGCGCGCTCGACCCTGCCTCCCACAGCTCGTCGCCACGCCTGACGCCGTAGCTGATGGGGTCCACTCGCAACGATCTCCTGGAAGGGGAAAGACATGGATAGAGAGAAGAAGAAGGAGCAAGACCAGGTGACAAAAAGCAGGCGCGAGCCCACAAGGGCGAGGAGGTACCTCGCCAGGGCGCTCGGCGCCGCCGTGCCCCTCGTCCTGCTGGCGGGCGGGGGGCTCGCAGGTGCCGCCGCTGCGGCATCCCCGAGAGAGATTTTCGTGTCGCCCACGGGCAAGGCGACAGCAGCGGGCACCTCCTGCACGACGGCCCGCTTCAGCGCCATCATGGCGGCGGTCGGGGCGGCGGTGCCGGGTTCAACGGTGGTGGTCTGCCCGGGCACCTACCACGGCCAGGTGGCCCTGACCAAGCCCCTCGTGCTCGAGGGCGAGCACGCCACGATCGACGCGGCTGGATCCGACAACGGGATAACCGTGCCCGTGCCAGGTGCGACCGTCGAGGGCTTCACGGTGACCGGGGCGATCGGTGAGGGCATCCTCGTCGTCGGCAAGCCAGGGGTGCCAGTAACCCACGTGACGGTGAAGGACAACGTCGTCGAGGGCAACGACCGGGGCAACCCGACGGGCCGGCCGATCAGCTCGTCGAAGTACCGGGAGTGCAACGCCACGGGCAAGGTCCCCGGTGACTGCGGCGAGGGGATCCACCTCATGGTCGCCGCCGGCTCGGTCGTGGTCGGCAACACCGTCGAGCACAACTCGGGGGGCATCCTCGTCACCGACGAGTTCGGCCCGTCCGACCACAACCTCATCGAGGGCAACCTCGTCGAGGGCAACGTCCTCGACTGCGGGATCACCCTCCCGAGCCACTCGACCAAGGCGTACGTCAAGGGCAAGCTCGACCCCGCGGCGGGCGGGGTCTACGACAACACCGTCGAGCACAACACGCTCGTCGGCAACGGGACCAAGGGGCAGGGCGCAGGCGTCCTGCTCGCGGCGGCCCTGCCGGGGGGTGCCGCCTACGACAACACGATCGAGGGCAACACGATCACGGGAAGTGGCATGTCCGGGGTGACCGTGCACCTTCACGCCCCCGGTCAATACCTGAGCGGCAACGTCGTCGAGGGCAACACGATCAGGGTCAACAACCTCATCGGGGATCCCGACTTCAAGCCGATCGACCACGCCACGACGGGCGTCCTTGTCGGTACGGTCGCCCCGCTGTCGATCACTGTCAAAGACAATACGATCACTGGCGACACCTACGGGATCTGGTACCTGCCGCCGGCCGTGGTGGCCGGGGTGACGTCCAACACGTTCCACGGCGTGAAGGTGCACGTGAACAAGGCTTAGCGAGCGACCTCAGACCCTGGCGCACCCTAGCCCGACTGAGCAGGACTCTGACTCAAGACTTGCGCCTCGCAGTGGCGGCAGCAGCACGACGCGGTACGCGGCGAGGCGCCACACCGCAGCACCCCGCACGGGCCTTGGCGGCGTCCCTGTCTGGCCCCCCGAGCAGTTCTCGCACCGCCATGGCCACCTGGTGCTGGGCCCAGGCGGCCATGGCCGTAGCTGGCCCCTCTTTCACCTTGGCTTGGTCCCAGGTCGCCGCCGGCATGCCGAAGGCAGTCGGGTTTTCCTGAACAGCCGCTCGGCCTTACCCGAACAGTTGCTCGGCTTTACCCGAGCAACCCGGCGGAAGGGGTATCCATCTGAGTGCAGTAACTTCTGGTGTTCCCCCAGGTAGTGAGCACTTTTTAGACCGCCGTTTGCGGCACCGAGCAACCGCCCCCTTGACCAGGGCATGCTTCTCACCATGACGAGTTCCACTGTTGTCAGATGGATACCCCCTCCCGGCGGATTTTGGCGACCACTCACAGGAGCGGGCGTCAGTCGCATTTTGTGAGCAGCTCAATCGCATCTTCCTGAGCACCCAGTCGCACTTTTCTGAGCAGGGCGTTGCATTGTGGCGAGCACTCACAGTGGCGGCTGCCCGGGTAACTACGTGCTCAGTCGCATTTTTGTGAGCAGCTCAATCGCATCTTCCTGAGCACCCAGTCGCATTTTCGTGAGCAGAGCGTTGCATTTTGGCGAACACTCACACGAGCCGGGCCGCGGAGACCGGCGCCTCGTAGTACTGCCGCTGGGCCCTCTTGGTTATTTCGGCTTCGCTGTCGGCTGCCCCGAACAGCCAACCCTGGGCATACGCTCCAAGGTGGACGAACCGTTCTCGCTGCGTTTCCGTCTCGATCCCCTCGATCACAACGTCTTGGCCTAGTTCTTGGGCGAGATGGACGATGGCCATCACGATCGTTTTCGTCCTCGAGTCGTCGCGGACGGCGAACGAGCGGTCGATCTTCACGATGTCGATCGGTAGCCGGGCCAGCCGAGCGAGCGAACTGTAGCCAGTACCGAAGTCGTCGAGCGCCACCTTGACACCGCTAGCTCGAAGCGCGGAGAGGATGTCGAGGGCGGCTTGGGACGCGTCGAGCACGCTCGTCTCGGTCAACTCCAGGGTGAGCAGGTGCGCGGGCAGGCACGAGTCCTCCAAGGCACGTGCCACAAGGATGGGGAGCTCGGACGTGAGCTGCGCCCCCGAGATGTTGACGGCCACCCCAATCGGGTGGAGGGCGGCGCAGGCCCAGCGGGCGGCTGCAGCAGCCGCCGTCCTAGTGGCCCACTCCCCGATA
>JAJZYO010000003.1 GCA_021798075.1 Actinomycetes bacterium | reverse complement strand
GCCGGCAGGCGGCCCCGCGAGGGGGGCCACCGCTGCTGCACCGGCAGCGATGCCAGTGGAAGTGGGCGCGCCTGGTGCTGCGCCCTCGAGCGCCGGGCCACAGTACGCCGGCCAGGTGCTGGGCGGTGCACCGGGCGCCACGGCCGCTCCTGGGGGCACGGTTCAGCCGGCACCGGCCGAGAGCTTCGGGGGGACCGGCTTGGGTGGCGCGACCTCCAGGTCAACCTTCGACCTGCGAAACGTGCTCGTTCCCGCCTCTCCCCCGCTACCGCTGGCCTCGAGCCTTGGGTCGGCGCTCGACCGCCCCGAGGCCCCGGGTGTTTACTGCGAGCGCGGCCACTTCAACCACCCCGGGTCCTCGCGGTGCCCGCGGTGCGGACGGCCCGTCCCAGCGGGAGGCCCAGCCGTCAACGGCCCCCGGCCACCCGTCGGGATCCTGCTCGCCGACGACGGGTCGATCTGGACGCTCGACAAGAGCTACCTGATAGGCGCCGACCCCACCTCGGCCGGCGAGGTGCGGGTGGGCACCGCCCGCGCCATTTCGATGCGAGCCGGGGCCAACCACACGATGGCCCCCGTGCAGGCAGAAGTGAGGGTGAGCGGGTGGAACGTCTTCCTCGTCGACCGGGGCGCCGACGGGGGCACTTACTGGCAGGGACGGTCTGGGTCGGGGTGGGTGCAACTCGGCCGTAACGAGCAGCGCGAGCTCACCGACGGCTGCCACCTCTCCTGCGGGGGCAGGGTGCTCACGTACCTCTCCGCCTGGTCACCGGGCGGCCCGGGCTCCCCGGGCTCCTCGTAGCCGGCCTGGCTGCGTTCCTGCAGACGAAAACGGCTTATTTGACCACTTTCGTCTACAAGTTCGTCTGCAAGATAGCTCCGCAAGATAGCTCCGCAAGATAGCAACGAGGTCCCGCCGGCTCACCCGCTGATCAACTTGTCGTACTTCGGGCAGAAGACCTTGACGGCACTGAATATGACGACACCGAGGTCGGTGGCCGGCAGCGGGTTGTTGCCCTCGACCAGGGGCATGCGGTCGGCGACCTCTTGCACGGAAGCACCCGACGAAAGGTCCGTGCAGACGGCCTGGGCCATGCTTACTAGCTGCGTGCCCGTCCGGTAAGTGCCGACATCGGGCGCCTGGCCGTACACGGAATCAAGGAACCTCTGCTTGGCTTTGGCGCTTGCCGCTGGGTTGGCAGCGCTGCTCCCACAACCCCCGGCCAACACGCCCAACATGGAGAGAGCAGCCAAGACCCCCACACGCGACGCCACGCGCGAATCATAAGCTGCCCCCCGTTGGAGCGGGTAGCAAGCCTATACGAGCGCCTGGGAGGCATGGCCTTCTTCGAGCAACTGACCGAGCGCTTCTACGAGCGCGTCGCCAGCGACGAGGTACTGCGGCCGCTCTACCCTGACGACCTCGGGCCACCCCGCCGGCGCCTGTGCCTCTTCCTCGCCCAGTTCTGGGGCGGTCCGCGGCTCTACGAGGAGCAACGTGGGAACCCGCAGCTACGCGCCCGGCACATGCGCTGGGAGATCGGGCTACGCGAGCGGGACCGTTGGCTCGAGCACATGGTGGCGGCGCTCGAAGCCTCACCCGCAGGGCCGTTGGAGCGGGCACAGCTCCGGGGCCACTTCGAGGCCGTCGCCAACCACCTCGTCAATGCGGGAGACGCCGCCGGCCAAACCGGCCGGCGCGGTGCACCTAGCGCCGGCCCTGGCCTGCGGTTGCGGCCGCCAGCTGCCGAGCGGCGTTGACGAAGGCGACGTGGGTGAAGGCCTGGGGGAAGTTGCCCACCAGCCTTCGCCGGCTGGTGTCGTACTCCTCTGAGAAGAGCCCGAGGTCGTTGGCCGTGCCAGCGACGCGCTCCATCAGTTCGCGTGCTTCACCCAGCCGGCCGAGGCGGGCGAGGCATGACACCAGCCAGAGCGAACAAGGAAGGAACGCGCCCTCCCCGCCGGCGAGGCCGTCCACACCGGAGCTATTGCGGTAGCGGAGCACGAAGCCATCTGACATCAGCTCGCGCTGGACTGCTTCGATCGTGCCGACCACGCGGGGGTCGTCGATAGGAAGGAACCCGGCCAGGGGGATCATGAGCAGGCTGGCGTCGAGCTCTTTGGACCCGTAGGCCTGGGTAAAGGTGCCGGCGTCCGAGTCGTAGCCCTTCGCCAGCACCTGGTCCTTTATGGCGTTGCGGACTTTCTTCCAGCGCTCGACGGGGCCGTGGAGGCCGTAGGTCTCCACGGCATTGACACCGCGGTCGAGCGCCACCCACGCCATCACCCGCGAGTAGACGAGGTCCTGGGGCGGCCCCCGCAGCTCCCAGATCCCCTGGTCGGGCTGGTCCCAGTGGTTCTCCACGAAATCGAGCACGGCCCGCTGCACGGCCCAGACCGCCCCGCCGGGCTTTATGCCGTGCGAGCGGGCCATGTCGGCCGCGTCAAGGAGCTCACCGTAGACATCGAGCTGGAACTGCATCGACGCTGCGTTGCCGGCCCGCACCGGCTTGGATCCCTCGTACCCGGGCAACCAGTCGAGCTCGACCTCGGGCAGGCGCCTCTCGCCAGCCACCCCGTACATGATCTGCAGCTGCTCGGGGCTCCCGGCTGCGGCCCGGACGAGCCACCAGAGCCACTTCTCCGCCTCCTCGCGGAGCCCCGCCGCCACCAGGCCATCGATCGTGAGGGCGGCGTCGCGGACCCAGCAGTAGCGGTAGTCCCAATTGCGCACGCCTCCGATCTCTTCGGGCAGGGACGTGGTCGGCGCGGCCACGATCCCTCCGGTCGGGGCGAAAGTGAGGGCCTTCAGGGTGACGAGGGAGGTCTTGACCAGGCCTTCCCACTCGCCGTGGCACTCGACAAAACGTCCCGACCAGTCGTCCCAGTACGAGAGCGCCGCCGCGAGCGCCTGGTCGAAGCCGGGCTGGGCACCGTCGTCCTCCCACGAGGGTTCCCACTGGAGGCTGAAGTCGCGGCTCTCGCCCGCAGCCAGGGTGAAGGTCGCCCCGTGGCGCAGGTGCTTGGCCACGAAGGGCACGGTGCTTTCCACCACCACCGAGTCGGGCCCAGCCGTAGCGCGGATGCCACTGCCCGTCTGGGTCACCCAAGGCACTTGTGAGCCGTACTCGAAGCGGACGCTCAACTCGGTCGCGAACTCCACACTGCCCTCGACGCACTCGGCCCGGCGGAACACTTGCGGCCGGTTTTCACGGGGCGGCATGAAGTCGGTGACCTTTGCCCGCCCGGTCGGCGTGTCCCACTCCTGCACCAGGACGAGGGACCCCTCGCGGTAGTGGCGCCGGTTGGCGCGTCCCGCCCTTCGGGGCGCGAGCAGCCAGCGTCCGTGGTCGGGCGTGCCGAGTAGGGCGGCGAAACAAGCGGGCGAGTCGAAGCGGGGGACGCAGAGCCAGTCGAGCGAGCCGTCGCGCCCAACCAGGGCGGCGGTATGGGTGTCGCCGATGAGCGCGTAATCTTCGAGCCGCTGGCTCATACCGAAAGGTGCCGCCGCACTGCGAAGGCCGAGCCCAAGGCGCCCACGGCGGCGCCCACCACGACGACGAGCACCCCGGTCAAGAGGGCCTCGTGGGAGCTCACATTGAGCGGCTCGCTCGGCAGGAGAGGGTTCGTGCCCGTGAAGGAGGCGAACGTGTTACGGGCCGTGAAGGTGATCACGAAGGCGACAGCTGCGCCGACGAGGCCCTCCACCAGGCCCTCCAGCATGAACGGCACCCGGATGAACCAGTTGGTCGCCCCGACCAGTTTCATGACCGCTACCTCCCGCCGGCGGGCGAATATCGCCAATTGGATCGTGTTTACCACTAGCGCGATCGCGCCGATCATCACCCCGCCGGCCACGACCAAGGTCACGTTGCGCAACGTGGCAAAGTGGGCGAGCCACTGCTTGATCTCCTGGCCCGGGTAGCCGACGTTGTAGACCCCGGGCTGTTTGGAGAACTCCGCGGCAAGCTGGCCCACATTTTGCGCCTTGGCCGGCACGCAGCGAAAAGACGTGGGCATCCTGGACGGCGTCATCACCTTCAGCATGTCCGGCTGGCCGCTGAACATCTGCCTGAACTCGGTGAAGGCGGCCGTCTTGTCGACGTACGAGCACTTCTTTATCTGGGTCGGGGTCATGGAAACGAGCTCCTGGCGGATCCCGTTGACCTCTTGCGCGCTCGCGTTGGGGTTCAAGAAGATGTCAAGCTCGACCCCGCCCTGGTACTGCACCGTGGCCTTGTTGACCGCCTGGCGCATGATGAGCACGCCCCCGAGGGCGGTGAGCGACACGGCCATCGTGACGACGGCAGCCACCGTCATCACAATGTTGCGGGCCAGGTTGCCCCCTGTCTCGCGCAGCAAGTACGAGCTCGGCAAAGCCAATGGCAGCTCCCTTCAGACGGCCGGGCGAAACCGGGCGCTCCTCAAGCACCCACCATCCCGTAGACGCCCCTCGCCTGGTCACGCACGACGACGCCGTGGTCGAGCTCGATCACGCGCTTTCGCATCGCGTCGACTATCTCTTGGTGGTGCGTAGCCATGACTACGGTCGTCCCGTACTGGTTGATCCGCTCGAGCAGGCGCATTATGCCAGCAGTGGTGGCGGGGTCGAGGTTGCCCGTCGGCTCGTCAGCCAAGAGGATGAGCGGCCGGTTGACAAAGGCACGGGCGACGGCCACTCGCTGTTGCTCGCCACCCGAGAGCTCCCCCGGCCGGCGGCCCATCTTGTTGCCCAAGCCCACGAGCTCCAGGATCTGGGGCACTTGGCTGCGCACGAAGTGGCGCGGCCGGCCCGTCACCTCTAGGGCAAAGGCGACGTTGTCGTAGACGGTGCGCTCGGGCAACAAACGGAAGTCCTGGAAGATGCAGCCGATGTTGCGCCGGAGGTAGGGCACCTTCCACGGGGGCAGCGAACCGACCTCCTTGCCCGCCACCCAGATCTCCCCCGAGTCGGCGCGCTCTTCTTTGGTCACGAGCGAGAGGAAGGTGGTCTTCCCTGAACCCGACGGCCCGACGACGAAGACGAACTCTCCCCGCTTGATGTCAACCGTGACGTCCTTCAGGGCAACCACGGAACCTTTGTACGTCTTGTGGACGTGGTCGAAGCGGATCATAGCCAATGCGCGGCGCCCCCACGACGAGCGAGGGCACCCCCCCACGATGATAGCGGTCTTAGACGGGCCGGCCCGCCAATGCCTCCTCGTAGACCGCCACGGTCCTCTCCGCCACCGCACTCCAGGTGAACTCGGCAAGAGCACGCCCCCGTCCGGCGGCGCCGTACGAGCGGGCCAGTTCGGGCTCCTCGAGCAGGCGGTTTACCCCTTCGGCGAGGGCGGAGGCAAATGCCGCCGGGTCGGCGGGGGTGCCGAGGGGGTCACCGCTCGGCACCAAGGGCACGAGCAGGCCCGTGACGCCGTCGACGACCACCTCGGGGATGCCGCCCACGGCGCTCGCCACTACGGGCGCCCCGCACGCCATGGCCTCGACGTTTATGAAGCCGAAGGGCTCGTAGACCGAGGGGCAGACAAAGACGGCCGCGTGGCTCATCAACTGGACCACCTCCCGGCGTGGGAGCATCTCTTGGATCCACGTCACGCCCTTGCGCTCCCTCGCCAGTTGCTCCACGTCGGCGCGCACCTCGGCGGCTACCTCGGGGGTGTCGGGCGCGCCCGCGCAGAGCACGAGGCCAGCCTCGGGGGCAAAGGACCGAGCGGCCTCGAGCAGGTACGTTATCCCTTTCTGCCTGGTCACCCGCCCGACGAAGAGCACGTAGGGCACCTCGGTGCCCACGCCGTGAGCCACCAGTGCGTCCGCACGAGGGTCGGGGAAGAACTCCTCGGTGTCGATGCCGTTGTGGACTACCTTCACCCGGGCGGGGTCCACCGAGGGGTACACGCGTACGATATCGGCTGCCATTGCCCGGGAGACGCCGATGACGGCGTCCGCCCTCTCGAGGGCGCTCTGTTCGGCCCAGGACGACAACCGGTAACCCGGCCCCAACTGCTCGGCCTTCCAGGGGCGGAGCGGTTCGAGGCTGTGGGAGGTGACCACGTGGGGGGTGCCGTAGAGGATCTGCGCCAGGTACCCGCCGAAGTTGGCGTACCAGGTGTGGCTGTGGACCAGGTCGGCTCCCGCCACGCCCTCGGCCATGCGCAGGTCCACGGACAACGAGGCGAGGGCCGACCCTTTCCCGTCCTTCCCGAAGGCGTCCCAGGGCCGGTACGTGCCTTGCACGAGGGGGTCTTGCCGAGGCCCCCCGAAGCAGTGGACGCCGACGTCGACGAGTTTGGAAAGTTCGCGCGAGAGGTACTCGACGTGGACTCCCGCCCCGCCGTAGGTCTCGGGCGGGTACTCGCGGGTGAGGAGGGCGACCCTCAAGCGACGACTTTCTCGCCCTTGCCTATCACGACGACTCCGCCAGCCGAGACGGTGAAATGGTCGGCGTCGATCTCGGGGTCCACCCCTAGGCGGGCGCCTGGCTCGATGACGACGTTTTTGTCCACGATGGCCCGCCGCACCACGGCTCCCTCGCCGATGCGCACCCGGTCCATGATCACCGAGTCCTCCACCACCGCCCCTTGGTCCACGAACACCCCCGACGACACGACCGAGCGGCGCAGCATCCCCCCCGAGACGATCGTGCCGGACGAGACGATGGAGTCGAACGCCAGCCCGCGCCTCGACGGCTCCTCGAACACGAACTTGGCCGGCGGTAGCGAAGGCGGGCTCGTGTGGATCGGCCAATCCTCGTTGTACAGGTTGAAGGCCGGCTGGACGGCGACCAGGTCCATGCTCGCTTCGTAGTAGGAGTCGAGGGTGCCCACGTCCCGCCAGTAGCCCCGCTCGTTTTCGGCGCAGCCGGGCACCACGTTGGTGCCGAAGTCGTAGAAGTGGGCTTCCCCCGCTTGCACGAACCGGGGCACGATGTCGCCGCCCATGTCGTGGCGGCTGCTCGAGTCCTCGGCGTCTTCGCGCAAGGCATCGACGAGGGCGTCGGCCGTGAAGATGTAGTTGCCCATCGAGGCGAACAGTTCTTTACGCCCGTTGGCCAAGGTGAGAGGGTCGGGCGGCTTTTCCACGAAACGGGCGATGCGCGTCCCCTCCCCCGGCTCGACTACGCCGAAACCGCTGGCCTCCGCCGCCGGTACCCCGATCGCCGCCACGGTGGCCGCCGCGCCGCTTTGGATGTGCTGGTCAAGCATCTGGCGGGGGTCCATCCGGTAGATGTGGTCGGCACCGAATACCAAGATGTAGTCGGGGTGTTCGTCGCTCACGATGTTCAAGTTCTGGTAGATCGCGTCGGCGGAACCGGCGAACCACCACGGGCCCCGGCGCATCTGCGCGGGCACGGGCGTCACGTAGTAGCCGAGCAGGTTGGAGAGGCGCCAGGTCCTGGTCACGTGGAGGTCGAGGCTGTGGCTCTTGTACTGGGTGAGCACGATGACCTTGAGCAGGTCGGCGTTGGCCAGGTTGGAGAGGGCGAAGTCTATGAGGCGGTAGTGGCCACCGAAGGGGACCGCCGGCTTGGCCCGGTCGAGCGTGAGCGGCAAAAGGCGCTTGCCCTCGCCCCCGGCAAGCACAATTGACAGTGCGCGCACATTACCAAGCTAGTGCGCGGCTCCTTGGTCCGGGACCCCGGACGCGGCTCGTTCAGCCCGGGGCTGGTTCGCCGCCGGCGGCCTCGAGCGCCGTCTCCTCCGAGTCGGCCGCCGCCTCATGGCCGTTGCCCTCCGGGGCGGCGTGCGCGTGCTCAGCCCCGAGCGTGTGGAAGGCCCCGCGCGCGTCACGCACCATGACGCCCCCCACGGGCCGCTGGATCGGGTGGGCGTTTTGAACCTGCAAGAGCACGCAGACCTTGTAGGCGACCACCCCCGCGACGATCGGGGCCACGAACGAGCCGTACTGGAGGATCTCGATCAGCAGCTCGAAGGAAACGTTGAGCGCGTTGCCGATCAGGTCAGTGGCGCTCGCCACGGTGAGGTCGGCGAAGAAAAAGAGCGCGGCCACGCCGACAGCCGTGCGAAGCGGCTTGTCACGGGGCCGGTCGAGGAGGTTGTGCTCGCCGTAGTCGGCAAAGAGCCTCCGGTCGATGGCGGGCCAGGCGTACATGGCGGTAAAGACGATGCCCGGCAGCAGTATCCCCGGGAAGAAGGGGTTGGCGATCTCGTGGCCGAAGCTCCGGAACTCCCAGTGGGGCCATAGCCTGAGGGCCCCGTCCAGCCACCCCACGTACCAGTCCGGCTGCGTGCCTGCGCTGCCACGCGCCGGGTTGTAGGGGCCGTAGACCCAGATCGGGTTGATCTGGACGAAACCACCCAACCCGAAGATGACCGCGGCGATGAAGGTCAAAAGAGCGGCCGACTTGACCGCGTACTGCGGCCACAAGCGGCTGCCCACGATGTTGTGCTCTGTCTTGCACGGACCGGGGAAGTCGGTGTGCTTTTGGTGCCAGAGCATCCCTAAGTGCGCCCCGAGGAGGCCCAGCAGGATCAGGGGGAACAAGAACTCGTGGATCACGAAGAGCCTCGTGAAAAACACCGAGGTCCCCGGGAAGGCCCCACCCCAGAGCGTGAAGGCGAGCCACACGCCGACGAAGGGGATGGACTGGATGATCGAGAACACGACCCTGAGGCCCGAGCCGGAGAGCAGGTCGTCGGGCAGCGAGTAGCCCGAGAAGCCCTCGAGCATGGCCACGATGAGGAGCGTGAGCCCGATCGTCCAGTTGAGCTCGCGGGGCTTGCGGAAGGCGCCGGTGAAGAAGACCCGGCCCATGTGGAAGGCGACCGCTGCGAGGAAGATGTTGGCCGCCCAGTGGTGCGCCTGGCGCATGACGAGCCCGGCCCGCACGGAGAACGACAGGTTGACCACGCTCTCGAAGGCCTGGGTCATCTTCTGGCCGTCGAGGGGCCTGTAGGGCCCGTGGTACACGACCACTGCGCTCGACGGGCTGTAGAAGAGGGCCAGGTACACCCCGGTCACGATCAAGATCACGAAGCTGTACATGGCGATCTCGCCGACCATGAACGACCAGTGGTCGGGGAAGACCTTGTCCAGGGCCGATCGGAGCCACTTGGAGCTACCCAAGCGGTCATCGAGCTCATCGAGGACCTTTTCCTCGAGCAGGGCCCGCTTTCGGGCAGCAGAACGTTCGGCGACGGTGCTCACGCCGGCCCTCCCCGGTCCCAGAAGCCGGGCCCGACAGGCTCGACGAAGTCGCTGACCGCGAAAAGGTAGCCGTCGGGCCTCACGCCGAGGTGGAGCTGGGGCAGCGGCCGAGGGGCCGGCCCGAAAACAGGCCTGCAGTCTTCCAAGATGTCGAAAGTCGACTGGTGGCACGGGCAGACGAGCTGCATCGAGAGCACGTTGAAAAGTGTGACCGCGCAGCCGGCGTGGGTGCAGATCTTCGAGAAGCAGACGAGCCCGTTGCCCCCGGACTTGACTTCGAACCCCTGGTTGATCTTGCGTTCGTGCATGAGGGCGCCGCCGATGTTGAGCAGCACCGCCGGCGACATGGCATTTTGGGGCGTGTTGGGATCGGCGTGGCCCTCGGGGAAGACCGTGAGCACCCCGTCGACCTCCACGTCGCTCGCCTTTATCGGCCTGCCGAACTGGTCCACCAGCCTCGCTCCCGGGTACCAAGCCGTGTGGTAGAGCGCCCGGCCGTAGCGCGGGCCGAGCGAGGCCAGCGGCCACACTGCCGCAATCCCGAAGATGCCCCCCACCGGCACGAGGACCTTCTTCACGAGGAAGCCGCGCCGCGACATCATGGCGTCGGTGCCCCGCGAAAGGGATGCCACCACGGCGGCGCGCTCTTCCAGTTCGGAGTAGTGCTCGCCCCGGCTGCCGACGACGTCCTGCCCGGGGAGCAAGTAGCGCGCCCACAGCACGAGGCCAGCACCGAGGCACCCGAACGCCGAGGCGAGCAGTGCCCCCTCCACCTGGGCCTGGCCACCGGTCCAGTAGCAGATCATGAGGCCGACGCCGCAGCCACCGGTCACCATCCACAACGCGGCGATCAGGTACTCCATGCGCCGCGCCTTCCGGGGGTCGTCCTTCAGCGGGTACCACGAGTCGTCCTGCTCGGGAGGGACGTCGTCCGGCCAGGGGGTGCCGGCCCCTGCCCCTTCCTCGGGCCCGTGGGTGCCAGTGATGACCCGAGGCAACTCAAAGGCCTCTTCGTGCGGCGTCTCAGTCCCGTCGTGCAGTGTTTCCATCGCCCAGTACCTCTTACCTAGCCTCTGTTACCTATCACGCGGGCCACGAGGAGGAGCAGGCCGAGCCCGAAGATGATGGCGACGAAGCCCTCCGGCACGGGGCCGAAGTTGGCTATCCCAAAGCCGCCGCGGTTGCCACTGTGGGTCAGGTAGTAAACGTAGTCCGCTATGGCCGCCACCTCTTGGTTGGTCAGCTGCCCCGGGCCGAAGCCGGGCATGGGGCGGGGCCCCACCCGGATGGCCTCGGCGATCTGCCGCTTCGTCGCCTGGCGGAGGCTCGGGACCACGTAGCCGTGCGACAGCATCCCTCCCGCTCCCGAGGCGTCGTGGCACTGCGAGCAGTTCATCAAGAACAGCTCGTTGCCCTCCGACAGGGTCGGGCAGGTCGCGCTCTCCTTGGTACACGACGGCGGTACGGTCGGGATCCCGACGCCAGGCGTGCCGTGCGAGACGTCGACGAAGTTGATGTAGGCAACTATCTCGGCGATCTCGGTCTTGTTGAAGTACGGCGTCCCGGGCAACGGCTGCTGCGTCACCGAGTTGAGCGGCATCCGCCCGGTGGTGAGCATGAAGTCGACTGCGGCCGGCCCGACATCGAGAAGCTGTGGGGCCTTTGCCCCTACGCCTCCCGGCCCGTGGCAGGACTCGCAGTGCAGGTTGTAGAGCTGCTGGCCGGCCGTGATCACCGCCGGGTCGGTGCTGACCTTGACCGTGCCGAGCGTCTTGGCGCCTCGGGCTACGGTGCCGGCGGCGACCTTGGACACCCCGGACTGGGACGCCCCGGACTGGGACGTCTTTAGCTGGGACTTGGGCTGGGCGGGAGCCGGAAGGGCCCAAACGAGGACCGAGAAAAGGGCGAGCGCGACCGCGACGAGGGCCGCCGGGCCGGCCAAGATGCGCGGCCTGCTCGTGCTGTGAGAGGTCATTTGGTCGAGGGGAGGAGGAAGATCATGGCGTACAGGCCGATCCAGACCACGTCCACGAAGTGCCAGTAGTAGGAGAGCACCTCCACGTGGGGGATGCTCCGGTGGCCGCCGAAGCGACGATGGGGGTTGAAGGAGCGGAAGAACATGAAGACCATGGCGATGAGCCCCCCAGCCACGTGCATGAAATGGAGGCCGGTCAGCACGTAGAACGCCCCGCTGTAGGCGCTCTGCCCGATGGAGAAGTTGCGGGTCATGTAGTCGACGATCTGCATGCCCTCGAAGATCGCCCCGAGCGCCCAGGTCATCGCCAGCCAAGCGCGGAAACCCCACAGGTTGGCGCGCTGGATGTGGCGGACCGCCAACTGCATGGTCCCCGAGGAGACGACCAGCACTATGGTGGCCACTCCGACGGTCGGGATGTCGACCTTGTCGTGGAAAGGCGGCCATACCGGCGTCGCCGCCCGCAGCGTCAGGTAGGTGGCGAACAGCCCGCTGAAGAACATGAGCTCCGAGGCCAACCACACGATCACGCCCACGTTGACCAGGGCCGGCCGGTAGTCCGTGGCCCTCACCCGTGTCGCTGTGCTGGTCGTGCTGAGAGCAGCCATGACACCTACTTTCTACACAACCGGGCCTTAGGAATCCCAATCGGGACAGGTCAGGCAGGGCTAAGCAGGCCCCCCGGCTCCAAGCCGGTAGCTTTGGGAGGTGGGCGAAACGCCGGCGCTACGTGCACTCGGCAAGCGGGCCGAGTACCACTACGACCAACCCGACGCCGGCGTGCTCGAGGTCTTCGACAACCCCCACCCCGGGCAGGAGTGGGCGGTGTGGCTCTACTGTTACGAGTTCACGAGCCTCTGCCCGGTGACGGGCCAGCCCGACTTCGGTCGCCTCCACATCGGCTACGTGCCCGGCGCGCTCTGCGTCGAGTCGAAAAGCCTGAAGCTCTACCTCATGCGCTACCGCAACCACGGGGCCTTCCACGAGGACTGCGTCAACCGGGTCGCGAGCGACTTGGCCGCCAGGCTGGCCCCCCGCTACCTCTCCGTCTACGGCGACTTCAACCCCCGCGGCGGGATCGCGATCCGGCCACTAGCCGTGCGGCGGGCACCAGGGCTCTCCGCCGAGGAGGAGCGGCGCTGCCTCCTTCTGCTCAGCCAGTTCGCCCCCGCCGCCGGAGCGCTACCCGGCAGTGCCCCCTCCCCCGATGCGGGCGGCGGGGTGGTAGCCCCGGCGCAGTCTTGAGCCTCCCACTGGGGAGCCGGCGGACGGTGCAGGCTCAAGCCGGCGGTAGGCCCCGAGCCACGAGCCCGGTACTGCGCCGGGCGGCGCCGGCGCCGGGCGGCGCCGGCGCCCCGGCCCCGAGCATCCTGGCGCGCTCGGGCCTGGCGGTGGTTGCCTTCACCGTGTACGTAGCCTCGATCGCCGGTGCCAACTGGATGATCTCCCACGTGGGCCGGCCCGTCCCGGGCGCGCACGAGCTGCCGGTCTTCTTCGGCTTGGAGGCGCCGTCGGGGGTCTACCTGGCCGGCCTCACCTTTGTGGCCCGCGACGTCCTCCAGCGCCTCGCCGGCACCCGGGCCGGGCTGGCTGCGATCGTGCTCGGCGCCATCGTGTCGTGGGGGGTGTCGAGCGCCTCGCTGGCGCTCGCATCGGGAGGGACCTTCTTGCTCTCGGAGACTTGCGACTTCTTGGTCTACACGCCCCTCCAGGCGAGGAACTTCCCCCTCGCGGTGGTCGGCTCGGGGCTCGTGAGCGACGCCGTGGACTCGACCGTGTTCCTCACCCTTGCCGGCATCCCGCTCTCCGTCGCGCTACCGGGCCAGCTCGTCGGCAAGGCCTGGTTGGTCCTGGCCGGCGGCCTCGTCGCCTCGCTGCTGCGCCGCAAGGTGCTACCCAAATGGCGCTAGTCGTGCGGGTACTCGACCTCCCACAAGCAGAGGCCGTGCGGGGGCGCCACCGGGCCGGCAGCGGACCGGTCCTTGGCCGCCAGGATGCCCGTCATCTCGCCGGCCTTCTTCCGGCCCGCCCCCACCTCCACCAGGGCCCCGACAACCGAACGCACCATTTGCTGGCAAAACGAGGCCGCCCGGATCTCAAATAGCAGCTGGTCCCCGCCCAAGTCCGACCACTCGGCCCCCAGCACGTGGCGCACCAGGGACGGTGCGCTCTTCTCCGGGGCCCCCACCTTGGCGGCCCCGGCGGCCCCGACCATGGCGGCCCCGACCTTGGCGGCCCTGATCTTGGAGGCGTGACAGAACGAGGCGAAGTCGTGCTCGCCGAGGAGAGGGTCCGAGGCCGCCTGCATGGAACGGAGGTCGAGAGGGTGGCCCACGTGCCAGGTGGTTGCGGCGCGGAAGGGATCCGGCCAGCGAGAGCAGGAGATGCTGTAGCGGTAGGTGCGCGAGAGCGCCGAACGGCGGGCGTCGAAGCCCTCGGGCGCCCAAGCTGCGTCTCGCACCACCACGGTGGGGCCGAGCATCTTGTTGAGCGAACGCTGGAGCCGCTCCAAGTCGGCCCCGATCGCCACGTCGAGGCTCACGACCTGGCCCCAGGCGTGCACGCCGGCGTCGGTCCTCCCGGCACACGTGAGCTCCACCGGGTGGCGGAGCACTTGCTCGATGGCTTCGCTCAGAGCGCCGGCCACGGTGGGCACGCCCCGCTGGCGGGCGAAACCGTGGAAAGGGGTGCCGAGATAGGCGACGAGCAGGCGGAGCCGGCGCCGGAGCGCCTCTTGCCCGCCGCCTTCCAATGAGCTACGCGCCTCGGCGTGCTCGGTACTTCTCAGACGAGCTCGATGCGCGCCATGGGGGCGTTGTCGCCGTGGCGCGGCCCGAGCTTCAGGATCCTCGTATAACCGCCGGGCCGGTCGCTGTAGCGCGGGGCGATCTCGGCAAAGAGCTTGTGGGCCATGTCCTTGTCGCGGATGAAGGCGACCACTTGACGGTGGTGGTCCACGCCGCCCTTCTTCGCCTTGGTCACGCACTTCTCGAACACCGGGCGCAGCGCCTTGGCTTTGGCCTCGGTCGTGACCAAGCCCTCGGCGGCGATGAGCGAAGCCACGAGGTTGCCCATCATGGCTTTCTGGTGGGCGGCGTCACCGCCGAAGCGCCTGCCCTTCTTGGGACGTCCCGGGATGCCTGACACGGCTACTGGCCCGCCTTGCCGCGGAGCGTGAGACCACGCTCGTCGAGCTTTTGGAGCACCTCGTCCAAGGACTTCTGCCCGAAGTTGGTGATCGCCAAGAGGTCGTCCTCGGTCTTGGAGACCAGCTCGCCGACGGTGTTGATCTGCGCCCGCTTCAGGCAGTTGCGCGGCCGCTCCGACAGGTCGAGCTCCTCTATAGGTAGGTCGAGGTCCGGCGAACCTGTGCCCGGGCCGGCGACTTCGCCTAGCACCAGGCCCTGGGGCGCTTCGCTCATCTCGGCCACCAGGCTGAACAAGGAACGCAGCGTGCCTCCCGCCGATGCGAGAGCGTCCCTCGGCGTGAGGGAGCCGTCGGTGGTTATGTCGATCACCAGGCGGTCGTAATTCGTCGACTGCTCCACTCGGGCCGGCTCCACCGAGAAAGCGACGAGCCGGATGGGCGAGAAGATCGAGTCGACCGGTATCACCCCGATGGTCGAGGAACGCTTGTTGCGTTCTGCCGGTACGTAACCCCGGCCCCGCTCGACCGTGATGTCGCAGGCCAGCCTTCCCTTCGGGTTGAGCGTGGCCAGCAGCAGCTCAGGGTTGAGGATCTCGACGTCTGCGGTGGTGTGGATGTCGCCCGCCGTGACCACCCCGGGGCCTCGCGAATCGAGCCGCAGCGTGACGGGCTCTTCGCTTTCCACCCGGAGCACGATGTCCTTCAAGTTCAAAATGATGTCGGTGACGTCTTCCTTGACGCCGGGAAGGGTGGTGAACTCGTGGAGCGCGTCATCGAAACGCACCTGGGTCACAGCCGCGCCGGGTATCGAAGACAGGAGCGTGCGGCGCAGCGACACCCCCAAGGTGTGGCCGAAGCCGGGCTCGAGCGGCCCGATGGTGAAGCGCTGGCGGTTGTTTTCCTCTTCGCCCAAGGCTTCGACGGTCGGGCGCTGGATGATCAGCATGTTGTGGTCGCCTCCTAGAACTGCGTTTACTTCGAGAAGAGCTCGACTATGAGCGACTCGCGCACCGGGATGTCGATCTGGTCGCGAAGCGGCAGGTCGCGCACCGTCACCTCGAAGCCCTCCTGGCCTGTACCGAGCCATTGGGGGACCTGGCGGCCCAGCGTGTCGAGGTTGTGGCGCACCACGATCATGGTGCGGGCCCGGTCTTTCAGTGTGACCACGTCGCCACGCCGTGCCCGGTAAGAAGGGATGGTCACTCTCCGGCCGTTTACGAGCACGTGGCCGTGGCGGACGAGCTGGCGGGCCTGCGAGCGGCTCGCCCCCCAGTTGGCCCGGAAGACAATGTTGTCCAGGCGGAGCTCGAGCATCCTGAGGAGGTTTTCGCCAGTAATGCCCCTCTGGCGGTTGGCCTCTTCGTAGTAGTTGCGGAACTGCTTTTCGAGGACTCCATAGATTCGCTTTGCCTTTTGTTTCTCGCGCAGCTGGGCCAGGTACTCACTACCCTGTCGGGCACGGTCGCGACCGTGGGCCCCCGGCGGGTAGGGCCGGCGCTCGATCGGGCACTTGGTCGTGTCGCACTTGGGCCCCTTCAAGAACAGCTTCATCTTCTCCCGCCGGCACAGCCGGCAGACTGCGCCTGTGTAACGCGCCATCGGCTAGACCCTCCGCCTCTTCTTCGGCCGACAGCCGTTGTGGGGGACCGGTGTGACGTCTTTTATCCCAGAAACCTCTATCCCGGTGTTCATGATCGTGCGCACGGCGGTCTCCCGGCCCGAGCCCGGGCCCTTCACGAGGACGTCCACCTTGCGCACGCCGTGCTCCATGGCCCGCCTGGCACAAGCCTCTGCGGCGAGCTGAGCGGCGAAGGGCGTCGACTTGCGGGAGCCCTTGAAGCCGACGTTGCCGGCGGACGCCCAAGCGAGCACGTTGCCGTCCTGGTCG
>JAJZYO010000489.1 GCA_021798075.1 Actinomycetes bacterium | reverse complement strand
GTGGAGGCTCTCCACGATCGCCCGCCTCGTGCTCGGCGCCGAGCGCTACGGCGAGGACAAGCGGGCGGGCCAGCGCACGGCGGGGCGCTGGATGGCCGAGCTGCGCGAGCTCGGCTGGGTCGAGCGTGTCCACCGCTACGAGGTCGGACGGGGCCAGCTCCGCTGGACCTCGAACCTGTGGCGCTTCGTCATACCCGAGGAGCTGCGCGCCGAGGTGGAGACGGTAGAAGACACCGCTCGTGCCAAGGCCCAGGCGAGGCGCGTCCCCCAGGGCCGCGTGGCCCCGGCCGCCACCCCGGGCGCGACCGAGGCCCCTCCCCCACCCGAGGCCGGCCCCTCGGCCGAAGAAGCGAAGCCCCTGGTTACCTCGCTCGCCCCCGAGCCAGAGGACGCTCCCGTCGACGTGGAGGCAGAACTTACCCGGGCCCGGTCTGCGCTCGTCTCGGCGCTCACGAGGGCCTCCCCCTAGCCCAGGGGGCCGTCGAGGCGCTGGGCGCCCACCCCCCCGGCCTGGCCAGCCACACAACCTGCCAAGAGCCAACTGCTTAGCTGGGCGCGCTCGAAAACCGCTCCCTGGGCCTTCATAAAGCTCGGGGCCCGTCCCGGCCACAGGTCCGACGGCCAAAGCCGGCCGTCTTCTAGACCGCCAACTACTGCCGTCAATCCCCACCACTTACAGTGGTGAACAGATCCCACCCACCCACGCGCCGCGCCAAATCTAAGCCCACCCACACAACAACCAAGCTTCCCGGGGGGGGGGGGGGGGGGTCGCCTCATATCGCCCTTCCCTCGTGAGCTGGTTAGCGGCTGGCGAGCCCGACTAACGAAGGGTCTGGCACGGGCTAGGAGGGTTGTCTATCGGCGAGGAGCCGCATAGCGGCTCGTCTCGGAGCGGAACTGCCGTACTCGTTCCGCGAGGGTCGCGCCGTCCAAATCAGCCAATGAAAGCAGTGCTAGTTCGACCAACTCGACCTTGCTGGTGCGGACCTGATGTTGACGCGCGGAGTGGATGGCATCCGCCAACAAATCGTCAAGGGGGCGGCGGACGCGTGCACCCAACATGGTCGTTGGTGCATCGGCAAGTGCCTCTAGTAACGGGGCTGGTGCGATCTTCGCTGAGGTTGGAGCAGATTTTTGGGTGGCCTGCGATTCGACGGTCACCTTGAACTTTGGCGCTTCGTGTATTCGGTCGGGGTCGGGAGGGTCGGGAGGCTCGTGGGCAGACTGTGAGGCTGGGCGAGGGTGTCTAGGTGGGGGGACTCGGCGCTTGCCGCGCTCGACTCGTTCAGTCAGGGCTTCGAGCCCTCCTGGAGCAAACGCGCTGTCTGTCATACCGTTGCCTCCTCAAATTGCTTGAAGAGGGCGACGACTCCCTTGGCTACGGCTCGGTACTCGGCGGCGGCCTTGGCTACGGCAACCCCTGGTGTGGGTTCCGCGACTACGGCCCGTCTACGCATGCGCCGACGTAGCCAACGGTGTTCGCTCACCATGCCCACCACTGGTACCTGAGAATTATCAGCGAGGGTTTTCAGTCGTTGAACGAGGCGAGCAGGTGGGAGAGCTGGGACCATGTTCGGTACCAGAACAACACGGTAGGCAGCTAGTTCGTCGAGCATGGTTTCCAATGCGTCGAGCTCTCGACCGGCTAAGACGACCGGAACGATGACCAGGTCGGCGGCCAGAAGGCCACCTTCCGTGAACTCGTTCGCGCCAGGGTGCGTGTCCACGACGACGGGACGGGGCGCCCATGCGACAGCCCAGTCCTGGAGGGAGTCCGCCACAACGTCGGAAGGTACCCGGCTTGCGGCCAGATCTGGGGACGAAGGTACGAGCGCTGGCTGTCCGGGGCGGGACCTCATGCGGGGCGTGGCTCGGCGCTCAAGTGCATCGAGCAAAGGAGCTGTACGGCGGGCTAGAGGGTTGTCGCCCCACATGCGGGTCGCTCCCCCACCATCCCAGTCGAGGTCCACTAAGACCGCGTCTAGGGCGGCGGCGAGTTCGTAGGCCAAGGTCGTCTTGCCAACACCCCCTTTGGAGGCCGCAACGGTGATGAGCATGCATGTGTGTTAGCACGCTGATCTGCCAACAGTCAAGGATGAAGATAGAAAGGCTGGTCAGCATACAGACATGTCTGTCTACATGTTGACATGAGGACTTGCGGGGGTTTTCGTGTAAATTGAGTCCGTACGCACGCACGTACGTACCGCTGCACGAACGTACGAAGCGGGCATAATGAGGGGGGATGTATGTGGACTTCGCGCGGTGGCTCGCTTCTTCGCGCGGTAGATGCCACCGGTCGGTCGGCAGAGAGGAGCAACCACAGTGAGCACGAGCGGTCCAGAGGTGACGCCGGTAGGGCAGCGGCCGTCCACGGGCGGCTGGGTCAAGCAGTACCCGGACGCGGCCGAACGCGCCCGGGCCTGGAGGGCGCGCCGGAAGGCTCGGGAGGGCGAAGCGGCTAGCGAGGCCCCGCCCACGACGCCGGCGCTGGCGGAAGCGAGCCTGGTCGTGACTCTCGACCGGCTGAAAGAGCTCCTCTCGGCCCACCAAAGCGCCGTGGAGAGCGAGGTCGCCCGGGTGGAGGGCGCGATAGCGGCCCTGTCCGACCCAGAGGCGGTCGCCGACGAGCTCGCCACCGCCAGGGCCGAGACGGCCCGCCAGCTCGCCGAGGCACAAGAGCAGGTGACCAAGGCCAACCAGGCGAGGGCAGCTGCCGAGGCAGCGGCCCGCCAAGCCAGTGCCGAGCGCG
>JAJZYO010000488.1 GCA_021798075.1 Actinomycetes bacterium | reverse complement strand
GCGCCATGACGGCGAGCACCTTGCGCCGCATGCGCACACCGGCATAGCGGGCGGCGCGCTCGGAGTCCCCGGCCACCTGCACCTCGAACCCGAAGCGGGTACGCCGGTAGGTGACCCAGAGAACGATCCCACAGGCCACCACCAGCAGTGCCCCCAAGGGTATGGTCAGGCCGCCCTGGACACCGAGCACCCAGTTCGGCCATACCGCTGAACCGGGCAGGGACTTGGCGGTGGGGAAGACGGTGGCGTTGAAGCCGGTCGTCTGGCGCCAGTAGGACTCGCTCTCGAAGATCAGGTAGGTGAGGATGAGACCGGCGACGTAGTTGAGCAGCAGCGAGGTGAGGATCTCGTTGGCCTTGAAGAACGCCCGGAGCAACGCAGGGATGAGGGCCCAGCCCGCCCCTCCGAGGCAACCACCGATGACCATGGCGCCGATGACGAAGACCGACGGGCCACCCCTGCCGCCGAAGTACAGGCCGGCTCCGGCACCCACGATCGTGCCCATGTACATCTGGCCCTCGGCCCCGATGTTGTAGAGCTTCATCCGGAAGGCCGCGGCAGCGGCCAGCCCGGTGAAACCCAGTGGGGTGGCGACGGTGAGGGTCTGGGTGAGCGAACCCTGCTGCACGAACCCGGCCTCGAACAACTGCCTGTACGTCGAGACCGGGTCGTGCCCCGTCGCCACCAGGACGAGGGCCGCCAGGAGGAAGGCCGCCACAACCGAGCCGACCGGCACTGCGACTACCAGCCAGCGTGGTCGGTTGAGCCTCTGCTCAATGCTGACGCGCAACCTCGTCCCCCACCCGGGCGGCCCTCCTGGGGGCGTTAGCCATTCGGGCTGCCGATGACGCCCTTCACGAACCAGTTCATGCCGTAGAGGCTGTTGGTACCCCCGTTGAGCACCTGCATGCGCACTCCCTTGCGCACCCGGAGCTTGCCCTGCTGGTCGTACAGCGGCCCGGTGAACTCGTAGAACGTGCCGTTCTCGATCTTCTTCTCGTACTTGAGGATGAGCGCCTTGGTCTTGGCCGAGACCCGTGGCCCGAATGGGGCGAGCTTGGTGAAGCCGTCCTTGATGCTCCCGTAGTAGAAGCCCGACTTCCACGTCCCGGACATGGCGTCCTTCACCTGGGCCAGCTCATAGGGGCCCCAGTTGTAGACCGAGGCGGTGAGCCAGGACTTGGGCCCGAACTGCGACGAGTTCGAGTCGTAGCCCACCCACGGGATACCGACGGACTCGGCGAACTCGCCAGTGGCCGGGGAGTCGACGTTCTGGCCCAGTACGTCCACGCCCGCCGAGTAGAGGCTCTGGGCCGCCTTGCGCTCAGCCGCCGGGTCGTACCAGGAATGGGTCCAGACGACCCTCACCGTGGCACCCGGATGGGTCAACTGGGCACCGAGGGTGAAAGCGTTGGTGTGCCGGATCACCTCGGGGATGGGATAGGCGACGACGTAACCGATCTTGCCCGTCTTGGACGCCGCACCCGCAGCCATCCCGGACAGGAAGACGGTGTCCTCGGCGGCACCGAAGTACTCGGAGACGTTCTTGCTCACCAACGTGCCCGTCGCCTGCTCGAACTTTATGTTCGGGTACTGGGCGGCCAGCTGGGGCGTCACGTAGCCGTAGGACGTGGCGAAGATCATCTTGTAGCCCTGGGCATTGAGGCTGGCCACCGTCTGGCTGAACTGGGTGCCGACGGCGATGTTCTCCTTGTAGGTGGTCTGGACACTGCTGCCCAGCATCTTCTGGACGTACAGACGGCCGTCGTTCTGCGCCTGCGACCAGCCGCCGTCGTTGTGCGGCCCCACGTAGATCCATGCCACCTTGTAAGGCGTCGCGGCACTGGCGGCCGTAGCGGCCGAGCCAGCGAGCAGCGACGCGACCATGGCCGTCAGCGGCGCAACCGCCGCCAGAGAAAGCTTGGCCCTCTTCATGCTTCCCTCCCTGTAAAAGTGCGGGCCGTGCCCGCGGCGTAACCCGCCCGGGCAGCGGGTGCTGCTGGCGAGTGTAGACCCTGGTCGTTACGCCCTCCGAGGCAGCTCCCAGAGCATCGACGGCACCCCCGAGCCGTCGGCCTGCTCACCGGGGCACCGACCACTGTCCCTGTGGTCCCCGTGCACGCCTCGGAGCAGCACCGCCTGTGCGGGCCGCGCACCTCCTGGCCGGACGGTACGGGGCAAGGGGCACGGCCACGCGCCCTATCTTGCCCCGCGTTGTGCACTCTGTCAACCATCGCCGACGGTGCTCAAACTTACATTTTGTCAATGAAGATCCCGACAGCGGACCAGGTCACGAGGAGGCGGGCCACCTACGACGGGACCGGCTTGTCTCCAAATGGGTTGACACTCTGTTCAGACGGGCCCAGAATTGGGGACGTGGGCACCAGGACCCCCGGGATGGTGTGCGGTCACCACCACCTTTATTCTGCGTTGGCCCGGGGCATGCCCGCCCCACCCGTCACACCCACCAACTTCCTGGAGGTCCTCGAACAGATCTGGTGGCGCCTCGACGTGGCCCTCGACCTGGAGATGATCCGCTGGTCCGCCATGCTCGGTGCCCTGGAGGCGCTCGAGTGCGGGACGACCTCGATCATCGACCACCATGAGAGCCCGTCGGCGATCGAGGGGAGCCTCGACGTCATCGCTGCCAGCTGCGCCGAGGTGGGGGCCCGCTCCGTCGGTGCCTACGGGGTCACCGACCGCCACGGTCCTGACGGCGCGCGGCGGGGCTTGGAGGAGAACGAACGGTTCCTCC
>JAJZYO010000487.1 GCA_021798075.1 Actinomycetes bacterium | reverse complement strand
TATCTGCTTTCGCGACCCCGAGCAGCCTCGGCCCGGCCGGGGGCGAGGTGACCGTGACGGCCAAGGTGCACAATGCCCTCTCCTGCCAGCTGGAGCTGCTCTCCGCCCAGTCGTTCCCCGTCGTCTACTCCCACAACCCCACCACCGCTTGCCAGGACGGGTCCTTCTCGGCCCACGTACTGATCGGGGCCAACCCGAGCCCGGTGGAGCGCACGGTGGCCTTCGCCCTGGTGGCGCGGAACTTCAGCCTGTCTTTCGTCGGGCGCTTTTACGTGTCCCTGGCGCCGCGTGTCGCTCCCTTGCCCCCTCCACCGCTGCCCAACCAGTACGTTCCAGGCTCAAGCGGCTACGACGTTTCTTGGCCGCAGTGCCAGGCCCCGGGCTCCGCGCTCGTAAAGGCGCTCCCAGACGCTCCAACCTTTGCCGTGGTGGGCGTAAATAACGGGACCATCGGCACCTTCAACAGCTGCTTCGCGGCAGAAGCAGCATGGGCGGGACAGGGCCTGTCTGTCTACATCGTGCTCCAACCTGCGCCCTCGGGGAGCCAGGCCGCCCTTGAGATGTCGGGGCCGAAGTCGTCCTGCGCCTCCACCGACCAGCAGTGCGCTGGTTATGACTGGGGCTACAACTACGCCGAGGCCGACTTGTCTTTCGTCAGCGCCCAAGGCGTCGCTCCCCGGATCTGGTGGGTGGACGTCGAGACGGCCGAGGGATGGGTGACCTCGGCGGCAGAACAACCGGTGAACGCCGCGGTCGTCCAAGGGGCTCTCGACGCCCTGAACGGCGGCGGCAGGACCGCTGGGATCTATTGCACCTGGTACCAATGGGGCCAGATAACGGGCTCTTACGTCCCACCCGCGCCAGTGCCCATCTGGGTGGCCGGCGCAACCAGCCTCGGCAATGGCTACTACAGCGCCCAGTCCTACTGCCAGCGAGCGCTCTCACCAGGCGACCCCTCCACTCTTGCTTCCGCAGCCATCGGCTTTGCCGGTGGCACCCCCTGGCTCGCGCAGTACCCCTACGCGCCCGGGGCAGTCCCCGTCGACAACGACTATGCCTGTAGCACTAGCCCGAGCGCCGGCGGGACGTAGCACCGCTCGCCACGCCTTCAATCGGCGGCGGCTGGCAATCGGCGGCGGCTGGCAATCGGCGGCGGCTGGCAATCGGCGGCGGCTGGGCCACGAGGCCCTGTCCCTTTGCCGAAGAGACGGGGCGCCTCGGTGGCCGAGCCAGCTCAGGCATGGCCGGCAAGGAGGACCGCGGCACCTCGCACCCTGTCGTGGGCGAGGTCGGAAAGTGCCCGGTCCGCCGCCTCGAGCGGGTATGGCGTGGTCGTGACCTCGACGTGGAGGCGGCTGGCCGCCGCCAGCATTTCCTCTCCGTCAGCGCGAGTGTTGGCGGTCACGCTGGTAAGTACTTTCTCCTGGAACAGGTAGCGCTCGTAGCCGAGCACGGGGATGTCGCTCAGGTGGATTCCGGCGACGGCCAGCGTCCCTCCCCGGTCGAGCGCCTCCATGGCCACCGGTACGAGGTCGCCAACGGGGGCGAAGAGGATGGCCGAGTCCAATGGCTCCGGAGGTCGGCCGTAGGCGTCGCCGGCGGACGCCGCGCCGAGCGACATGGCGAGCTGCCGTGCCTCCTCCGAGCGCGTCAGCACGTGAACGACCGCTCCCTCAGCAATGGCCACCTGCGCGGCAATGTGGGCCGAGGCGCCGAAGCCGTAGATGCCAAGGCGACCGAAGTGTGGCAGGTTAGCCCGCCGAAGGGCCCGGTAACCGATGATCCCGGCGCAGAGCAGCGGGGCGGCCTGGACATCGGGGAAGTCTGGCGGGAGGCGGTAGGCGTAGTTTTCGTCGACCACGGCGCGCTCGGCGTAACCGCCATCCTCGTCCCAACCGGTGAAACGCGGCGAAAGGCACAGGTTTTCCCGGCCAGTTCGGCAAAAGCGGCAGGCACCGCACGTGTGCCTGAGCCACGCCACGCCCACCCGGTCCCCGAGGGCGAAACGCGTTGCGCCCTCCCCCATCGCATCGACCGTCCCCACGACTTCGTGGCCTGGTACTACCCCCGGCTTGTGGACCGGGAGGTCACCCTCTGCCACGTGCAAGTCGGTCCGGCAAACCCCGCAGACTCTAACCTTCACCCGGATTTCCCCTGGCCCTGGCGCCGGTGTCTCTCGTTCGGCCAGCCTGAGCGGGCCTCCGTCGACGGGCCCGGGTTCGTGCACCACCCAAGCTTTCATGTTGTCGCCTCCCTTTTTCGCGAGGTTCGGCTGAAAAGTGCCTGCCGGCGCAAGCCTAGGCTTTGAGGTCAAAGACCCCGCCTCGGGAGCCGCCTTCTGTTCCGGGCGAAGACCTTCCTGGGCTGCTAGCACCGGCACACCGGTGGCGCCCGCGGGGCACCCCGGTAGCGCCCGCCGGCAGTGCTACGGGGCTCCTTGGCAGTAGGAGCTCCATAAAGCTTCTGAATGTAGTCCCGGCGAACGCGCTTTCATAAGGCACAAGACGAGTTGTGGGCCATGGAACTGACGGATCCGCAGGTACTCCTTTCCGCGTCCACCAGTTCTGTGAAAGTCCCTCGCCGCGGCCGGCGCAACGGAACGGCCGCAGCCACCCTCGGCGTTGGCCGGCCGCCAGTAGTGCCTTAAGCTCCTGCCGGAGAGGGGGGCGGAGGCCGTAGGCTTCGTCCAACTGGCGCCGGCCAGCCGGTGCGCTTGCAGCGAGGTCGAGAGGCGCTCGCTTGCCGGCACGCTCCGGAGAAGAGGC
>JAJZYO010000002.1 GCA_021798075.1 Actinomycetes bacterium | reverse complement strand
TCTCGGGCACCTCGCCGGCGACGATCCTCTGGGAGAGGCCCTCGACGATGGCGGTCTTGCCGACGCCAGGCTCGCCGATCAGGACCGGGTTGTTTTTCGTGCGCCGGGAGAGGACCTGCATGACCCGCTCGATCTCACGCTCGCGGCCTATCACCGGG
This sequence comes from Actinomycetes bacterium, assembly GCA_021798075.1. The sequence continues at coordinate 16,137 of JAJZYO010000002.1, read as the reverse complement.
TCGAGCTTGCGCTCTCGCGCGAGCTGGGTCAGGTTGCGGCCGAACTGGTCGAGCACGGGGCTGCCGGCGGGCACGTCCTGGCCACTCGAGGGGGCACCGGCCGGGGCCTTCTCGGGCCCGCCGCCGGTCTGGTAGCCCGAAAGCAGCTGGATGACCTGCTGGCGGACACGTGAGAGATCCGCCCCGAGGCTCACGAGCACCTGCGCGGCGACTCCTTCGCCCTCCCGGACCAGGCCGAGGAGCATGTGCTCGGTGCCGATGTAGTTGTGGCCGAGCTGGAGCGCCTCGCGCAAGGACAGCTCGAGCACCTTCTTCGCCCGCGGCGTAAAGGGAGGCGACCCGGTCGTCGACGTCCCGGCGGGCCCGATCGTTTCTTCCACCTTCTCCCGAACGGCCTCGAGGCTGATGCCGAGCGACTCGAGGGCCTTTGCAGCCACACCCTCCCCCTCGTGGATGAGGCCAAGCAGGATGTGCTCGGTGCCGATGAAGTTGTGGTTCAAAAGGCGGGCCTCTTCCTGGGCCAGCACCAGAACTCGTCGAGCCCGGTCGGTAAAGCGCTCAAACAACCCTCACAACCTCCTCAGCAGATCCAAGCCCGGCACATGGAGCTACCCACGACCACCCGCCCCAGCCCTCGCGGCCTCGGCGGTCTGCCCAGCTCCCTGTGCGAGTCATCCGTACCCTTTCCTTCGGGTTCCGCACTCCCACTTTACCTGGCGGGTGTGCCTACAGCGTGTGCGGGCCCTGCGCTGGTTAGTGCTGGCACGCCCTCTTGGCCTATCGTCAAGTAATGAACGTCTGGGAGCTGCTCCTGCTTCCCGGCCTCGACGAAACTTTGGCCCAGGTCGAAACCGGGCTGCGCGAGGCAGTCGCTTCGCCCGAGCCGCTGCTCGCCGAAGTCGCCTCCCACCTCGTCGGGGCAGGTGGAAAGAGGTTGCGCCCAGCGCTCTTGGTGGCGGCGGCCGCCGCCACCGGCGTCAGCGCCAGCCCAGCGGTGATCGACGGGGCGGTCTCGGTCGAGCTGGTCCACATGGGCTCGCTCTACCACGACGACGTGATCGACGAGGCGGGCTCCCGGCGGGGCGTGCCGAGTGCCAACGCCCGCTGGGGCAACCTGGTGGCCATCCTGACCGGGGACTTCCTACTGGCCAGGGCGTCCGAGATAGCAGCGCGCCTCGGTACGGAGATAGTGCAGGTCCTCGCCACCACGATCGGCTGCCTCTGCGAAGGGGAGATGTCCCAGCTGCGCTACGCCTTCTCACCAGAGCGGCCCGAGTCTTCCTACTTCGAGTCGATCTCGAAGAAGACGGCCTCGCTCATGTGGGCTTCGGCCAAGATCGGGGCCATCGTGGCAGGCGCGAGCAGAGAAGAGGTGGAGTGCCTGGCACGCTTCGGGCAGGCGTTCGGCATGGCCTTCCAGATCTACGACGACCTGCGTGACCTCGTTTGCACCGACGCTGAGCTCGGCAAGCCGGCTGGCAACGACATCTTGGAGGGCACTTACACGCTCCCGGTGATCCGCGCCCTGGCCGAGCCCGAGTGCGGCCCTGAGCTGGCCGGTCTGCTCGGCCCGGGGCTCGGGCGGCCCGAACTGGACAAGGCCCGCGACATCATCTTGTCCACCGGCGCGGTGGCCAGTTCGGTCACCGAGGGCCGGCGCTGGGCAGGAGAAGCTGCCCGCGCCCTCCAAGCGCTGCCCGCCCCGACGGGCTCGTCCCCGACCGCCAGTGCCGTCCCCGCCGTCCGCCGGACACTGGCCGGGCTGGCGGACCGGCTCTTGGACGACCTCTGCTAGCCGCTAGCGCTGCCTGCGGGGACACCACTAGTAGATGGGCCCCGCCTCCTTGCGTAAGGTCGGGAAGGCGATGACCTCCCTGATCGCCTCCGAGCCGGAGAGCAGCATGGCGAGACGGTCGACTCCGATACCGAGGCCCCCGGTCGGCGGCAGGCCGTACTCGAGCGCCCGCACGTAGTCCTCGTCGACTTCCATGGCCTCCTCGTCGCCGGCCACCCGAAGCTTGGCCTGTGCCTCGAAGTTGGCCCGCTGCTCGTCGGGGTCGGTCAGCTCCGAGAAGGCGTTGCCGAGCTCGCGACCGGCCACCACAGGCTCGAAGCGCTCCACGAAGCCCCGTTTGGAGCGGTGGTCCCTTGCGAGTGGGGAGACCTCCTTCGGGTAGTCCATCACGAACACAGGCCCCCACAAGTGCGGCTCGGTTGTTTTCTCATAGATCTCGAGCACGAGCCTGCCTGGCCCCCAGGGCTCCTCCGCCGGGACCTCGAGCGACTTGGCCTTCTCACGAAGCTCGTCCCGGGGCATGTCGAGGGACAGCTCGACCTTGGTGTGCTCGGCGACGAGGTCGAGCATGGTGGCCCTTTTCCAGGGCGGGGCCAACTCGAGCGTCTTGCCGGCATAATCCAGGTGCGTGCCACCTGTCACTTCCCTGGCGACGTGGGCGACCAGTTCCTCGGTCAGGGCCATCATGTCGTAGTAGTCGGCGTAGGCCTGGTACAGCTCGAGCATCGTGAACTCGGGGTTGTGGCGCGGCGAAAGCCCCTCGTTGCGGAACACCCGCCCAATCTCGAAGACCTTCTCCATCCCGCCCACCACCAGCCGCTTCAGGTGCAGCTCGAGGGCAATGCGCAGGTAGAGGTCCATGTCCAGGGCGTTGTGATGGGTGACGAAGGGCCGCGCTGTCGCTCCCCCCGGCACCACCTGGAACACCGGCGTCTCGACCTCGACGAAGCCGCGTCCTTCGAGGAACCTTCGGGTAGCAGACACGGCCCGGCTGCGGGTGAGCAACACCTCCCGCGAGCGGGGGTTGGCCCACATGTCGGCGTAGCGCTGACGGTAGCGGGTCTCGGTGTCGGCTATCCCGTGCCATTTGTCACCGAAGGACCGGCGTGCCTGCGCGAGGAGCTCCCAGCTCGTCACCCGCACCGAGAGCTCGCCGGTCTTGGTCCGCACGACTTCGCCCGAAGCTGCCACCCAGTCGCCCAGTGACAACTTCTTCAGTTCGGCGAAACGATCGGTCCATTGGGCGGCTGCGAAGAGCTGGAGCGACCCGGTCCATTCGACCATCGTCAGGAAGGCGAGCTTGCCCATCTCCCGCCGCAGCCTGACCCGGCCCGCCACCGTTACCTCCTCGCCGGAACCAGCTCCGGCTGGGAGCGCCGAAAAGCGCTCTTGCAGCTCGCCGGCGTGCGCGGTCACCTCCACGCGGTAGGGGTAGCTCTCAGCCATCTGGGGTGTTCCGTTGGAAAATGATCCGCAAACCGTACAGCGTGAGCCAGGGCTCGTAGTGGTCTATGACCGGGGAAGCGCTGAGCACGGTGGGCGCTAGCCCACCGGTGGCGACGACCGTCGCCGGCCCGACCTCGGCGCGGAGCTTGGCGCACACTCCCTCGACGAGGGCGCCGTAACCGTAGAAGATGCCCGCCTGGATCTGCTCGACGGTGTTCTTGCCGAGTATGCCCCGGGGCCGGACGATTTCCACGCGTGGGAGCATGGCAGCGCGTTCGGCCAGCGCGCCGAGCGCCACCTCCAGCCCGGGGAACAGCACCCCGCCCAGGTACTCACCTTTTTCCGAGACAACCTCGAAATTGGTGGCCGTGCCGAAATCGACCACTATTACGGGCCCGCCGTATTGCTCGAAGGCGGCTACGGCATCGGCAATGCGGTCGGCGCCAAGCTCGCGGGGGTTGTCGACGAGCACGGGCATCCCCGTCTCTACCCCCGGTCCGACAAACACGGTCGGCGCATCGAGGCGCCGGGCCGTCATCTCGCGAAGCGCCACTTGCAGGGGAGGGACGACGCAGGACACCGCTACGCCACTAACCACGCCGAAGTCGAGCCCGTCGAGCGAAAACAGCTGTGAAAGCTGGAGGGCGAACTCGTCCGCCGTGTAGGGGGGGTGTGTGGCCACACGCCAGTGGTGGGCGAGCTCGCCACCACCCCGACCACCGTCATCGGCGAAAAGCCCGACCACGATCTGGGTGTTGCCTACGTCGATCGCCATTAGCATGGGTTTTCGCTACTCCTCGGTCGTACCGGCGGCCAGGTTGTCGACGAGGTGCGCGCGGCCGAGCCGGCCCGCAATGAGCAGGCGGACCTCGCCTGAGATCGTGCCCACCGGCTCCAACGTGAGGGGGTCGGCGACACGGGCGTAGTCGAGCTCCAAGAGGGGTTGGCGCTCGACGGCGCTGCGCATCTTCGCGCTCACGGCCTTGGCGTCGCGTTCGCCTCGTTCGTCGACGGCCCGTTTGCCCGCGAGCAAGGCCCAGTAGAGGGCCGGTGCCGCCCCCCGTTCGCTCGGGCGCAAATAGGCGTTTTGGCGGGAGAGGGCCAAGCCGTCTGTTTCGCGCACAGTCGGGCAAGCTACCACCACCACAGGCAGCGACAGCGCCCTCACCAGACGCCGGACAGCGAGGAGCCGGGGGTAATCCTTTTCGCCGAAATATACATAGCCAGGGCCGGCGAGGCCGAACAGCCCTGCCACGGCTCCCAGCCGCGCGTCGAAATGGCTTGGCCGGCTTGGGGCTTCGAGGTGGCCGCCAAGGTGGCTCAGTGCCCCGCGAACGAGCGGGCCGTCCCCCCGTACCGCCTCCCCCTGGGGCGCGAAGACTATCCCCGCTCCCGCCTCGTCGGCCCGGGCGAGGTCGGCCTCGAGGTCGCCGGCAGGCAAGAGGCGTCCGCACGTGCCCCCATCGATGTCCTCCGACCTCCTCGAGATGACCACGCTGGCCACGTCGCATTCGGCTGCCATCTTGGCGATATTTGCCGCGTGAGCGCCGTGGAGCGCGCCCATGGCGGCGTGCAGGCCCACGGTCTTCCCCCGCCGGCGGGCCTCTTCGAAGAGAGCGCGCAGCTCGTCCGGGTCACCTGTGACTATCACGTGGCGGCTGCTTCGCCGGCGCCGGTGGACGCCGGGGCGGCAGCGGCCCGGGGCAAGGTGCCCGCGATCCGTACCCCTTGCAAGAGCTCTGCGCCGAGCTTGCCCGCGACGAGCTCTGGGGCCAAGTCCGCAAGCGGGGCCAGGACGAACCCGCGCTCCCACATCCTCGGGTGGGGCACCAGGAGTTCGGGTGTGGCTATCTTTTCCTCGCCGTACAGCAAGATGTCGACGTCGAGGGTCCGGGGCCCCCAGCGTTCGCCTCGCTGCCGGAGGGCGGCGGCCTCGGCCCGGTGCGCGGCGGCCAGGAGCTCGGAGGGCGAACGGCGGGTCATGAGCTCGGCGACCATGTTGAGGTAACGGTCCTGCCCTGCCGGCCCGCCTACGGGCTCGGTCTCGTAGACGGGTGAGATAGCGACCACGTCGGGGAGGCCGGCAACGCCCTGGCACAGGTTCGCCCAGCGGTCCCCGAGGTTGGAACCGAGGGCCACGAAGGCCCGCGTCGGCGCGGGCGCGCTGCGGTAGACACTCACCCCCGCCGACAGAAGCTGGAACGGCACCGGTGGCCGTAACTTGCGCACAGCTACGCCGACACCGCAAACGACCGGCCCGCCGGCCAGCATCACGGCTCGGGCCACCTTTTCCGCCAGGCGTTCGAGCAGCGCGACGTGGGGGCCCTCGATCACGGTCCTCACCGCCTCGCAGAGGGCTCCGTAGTCCGCAGTGTGAGCGAGCTGGTCGCTCCGGCCAGCACGAGAAAGGTCGGCAAAGACCTCGAGGTCCACCTCGAAAGGCTGGGCTACGGTCTCCTCGGCAGGAAGGGCACCATGGGTACCGAGCAGCCGGAGGCCGCGGAGCTCGATGCGGTCCGGAGGACAAGGCGCGTCCGGTGCGGGCAGGCGTGGGGTCGGTGCCGGCAGGGGGGCAGCCGGTGCGGGCGTGGGGCCGGTCGGGGGAGGCGAGGCCCCGTACCCGGCCGGCTCAGCCACCAGCGGTGCTCGGTACCGGCCTCGAGCGCGCGAGGACGAGGACGGCGGCGACGAGCTCGCGGCCTTCTGAGCCCATCTGGCGCCCGAAGAGCCTCTCCACGATGGCTATCGTCTGGGCCCCCTCGGGGACGAGGCCGTTCCAGCACAAATAACCGGCCACTACGCCCATGAGCCTGTCGTCGACCTGCTCTTGATGGAGGAGGACCCGCTCCCCGCTGCGCAACCACGCCTCGAGTTTCTCGTACAGCCCCGGCAAAACTGTGGCAGGTTCGTCGCTTGGCCCCAGGGGGACGTGCGACCACGTGAGCTTTTCTTCGTCGTAGGCGTGCAGGTTGTGAGGCGATGCCAGCAGGGACACGACCCGCGTGAAGCCCTCCGACTTTATCCAGAGGATCTCCTCATGGCGCCGCACCGGCCGGTGGTTGCGAGCATAACCACCAGGCCGCTCGCACACGGCCAGCTTGTCCTTTATCACCCAGGTGAAAAACCTCGGTTTTATCCCGGTGGCCCACTTACCTCTCATTTCAGATCCGCTCGTGCCTCCCTCTCCGCCGCCCGTGAAAACCCACTCATGAGTGCAGGACCGCCTGCGGGTCGGCCGGCGCTCCTCGCGAGCGCGCTGGCGACGAGCTTTGCCGCGTCCGCTGTCGGCTTTACGTCATGAGCGCGGACCATCGAGACCCCGCAGCTCATCAGCCAAACAGCACCAGCCAGAGAAGCCTCGAGCCGCTGGTCGGTGGGTGCCGGCCGGGTGTCGTCCCCGCTCACCACCGAACCCGTAAACCTCTTGCGGGAAATGCCGACCGCTACCGGCCACCCCCTCGCGACGATCTCGCGCATGCGGGCGAGGAGGACCAGGTTGTGTGCCGTCGTCTTGGCAAAACCAACGCCTGGGTCCACCCAGATCTCTTCGACCCCGCCGGCAGCGGCTTGCTCCGCCCGCTCCACGAGGTAGGCGCCCACCTCCCCGACGACGTCGCGGTAGTTGGCGTGGGACCTCATATCCGAGGGCTGGCCCTTCATGTGCATGGCCACCCACCCAGCTCCGCGCTCGGCCGCCACCGGCCAAAGGGTGGCCGATGTGTCGTTTATGATGCTCGCCCCGGCCTCCAACGCCGCCTCGGCCACGGCCCGCTTGCGCGTATCGACGGAGATCCGCGCTCGCCCTCCCAGCGCGCCAGCCAGCTCGCGCACCACTGGGACAACCCGGCGCAGCTCCTCGTCCTCGGGTACGGGCGCCGCCCCTGGGCGGGTCGACTCCCCTCCCACGTCGATCACGTCCGCGCCCTCTAACGCCATCTCGCAGCCACGGGCCAAGGCTGCCTCCGGGTCGTGCCACCGCCCGCCGTCGTAGAACGAGTCAGGGGTCACATTGAGCACCCCCATCACGAGCGTCATGCCAACGCGCCAGCCTATAGGCCTGCCTAAGCGGGGGAAGTGGTCTTTGTGACGAAAAAGACACACTAAAGACCGGCGGCTGCTTCGACGAACCAAACCTTGGTGGTAGCGAACGGCCGAGCCGGGCAGAGCGAGACAGGGCCGGCTGGAAAAAACGCGCGTTTGCCCGACGAGAGCCGGGCACCCGAGCACCTGGCGGCCGACCTCTCCCTCGAGGGGTGGTGGGCAGCCGAAGCGCGCGCCGGCGGCGAGCGCCAGCGCGCGCCCGGCTCGGTCCGGGATGTGCCCGGGTTTGCCACGGCACCGGCGCCTCGCCCGGTCGGGAGGTCCCAGCCCCAGCACCGGCGGCTGGTGCTGACCCGCCTGTGGGCGCTCATCAAAATGGCCAGCCTGGCGTACACAACGTGGTGGGCCATGGGTTACATACACGCCGGCGCCGGGGAGGCGCTCAGCGGCTACGGAGCCGTATGCCTGTTCGCCGGCTTCGGCGCCCGGTGGCGGAGGCGCTTCTTCGGGCCTGGCCAGCTCTTGGAACCTGAGCTCTACGAACAGCTGGGCATTTGGCTCTACCGCGCCGGGACGGTGACCGTGCTGGCCGGCGGCGCGCTTTACATCGCGCAAGCGCTGCTCGGGCCACGCTGACCGTCGAGGCGCCTCTCCGCCCGAGCCAGGCTAGGCCCCTTGGTGAGCGCGCCCTATGAGGGAGAGGACCTCAGCGCGCGCTGCCGCGCTCGTGAGGAAGTGGCCGCGCACGGCCGAGGTGACGGTGACGGCACCGGGCTTTCGCACGCCGCGCATCGACATGCACAGGTGCTCGGCCTCCATCACCACGAACACCCCCCTCGGCTCGAGGACCCGGACCAGGGTGTCTGCGACCTGGGAGGTCAGTCTCTCCTGCACCTGCGGTCGCTTGGCGTAGCCCTCCACCATCCGGGCCAGCTTGGACAAGCCCGTGACCCTGCCGTCCTCGCCCGGTATGTAGGCGACATGAGCCTTCCCGAACCAGGGCAACAAGTGGTGCTCGCACACGCTGAACAGGTCGATGTCCCGGACGAGGACGACCTCGTCGTGATCTGCCTCGAAGGTGACGGTGAGGTGCTTGCCGGGGTCCTCGTGCAGCCCGGAGAAGACCTCCGCGTACATGCGGGCCACCCGCTCGGGCGTATTGCGCAAGCCGTCGCGGTCGGGATCCTCGCCGACTGCCACAAGGATCTCCCGGACGGCCGCCGCCACCCGCGCGAGGTCTACGGGTTGGGCGAGGGTGGCCGAGCGCGCTTGTGCTCCGGCACCGTCGGGACCGGCGCCATTGCCGTCGTATGGGCCCTGCTCAGCCATCGGCATGAGCGCCACGGTACACGAAGCCCACCGGCTCTCAGAGGCCCGCCGTCACTCAGGGCTGCGCCAGCGGGCCGGTGTAGCGGCGGATGCAGGCGAGGTTGCGGTAGCGCTCTGCGACATCGAGGCCATAGCCGACCACGAAGCAGGTGGGTATCCGGAAACCGACGTAGGCGAGTTCGGGCACCGTGGGCTGCGAACCCTTTACCAAAAGGGCGCAAACGGCGAGGCTGGCAGGGTTGCGCGCGGCCAGGTTGCGGAGCAAGAAGGCGAGCGTGAGGCCGGAGTCCACGATGTCCTCCACGACCAGTACGTGGCGGCCTGCCAAGTCGGTGTCGAGGTCCTTCACGATCCGGACGACCCCGCTCGTACGGGTGCTGCTCCCATAGGAGGAGATCGCCATGAAGTCGAACTCGACGGGCAACGCAATGGCCCGGGCGAGGTCGCCCATGAACACGAATGCGCCCTTCAGCACCCCCACAAGCAGGGGTGGCCGGCCTGCGTAGTCGGCCGTTATGCGGCCCCCCAGCTCCGCCGTCCGCCGTCGTATGTCCTCCTCGCTTACGATCACCTCGCCAAGCTCGGGGTCACCGCGTGCTGCCCATCCCGCCGGCGGCACCGCCACCAAGGAGTCGGCCTCTCTACGGTCAGCCATCGACCTGCAACCTAATACCACGGGCCTGGGGGGGCCTGTAGGGGGGCCAGGGGGGGGGCCTGTAGGGGGGCCTAGGGGGGAGAGCCGAGCCGCAAGCGGCCCTGGTGGCGGCTCAGGCGCCGGCCACCGGCAAGCTCGCAGGCGGCTCGTTCGCCCGCCACGACCGCCCACGCCCGGTTGAGCTCGCTCGCCGAGGGGGGGTGGCGCTCGACACCTTCTCCCTCGCGCAGCCACGCCCTGAGCGCTCGCCTGGCGAGGGGCCCTGGCGATCCCCGAAGGGCTTTGACGTCTGTCGGGTCGAGCCCGGAGGCGAGCGCCGCCAGCAGGTCGGCGTCGTCTCTGGCCAGCGACGCCGTGCGGCAGATGAGCGGCACCACGTCGCGCCCGGCCACCTCCGAGAGCAGGGGGAGCACTTCATGACGGACGCGGTTGCGCCGGAAGCGGCGTTCGTCGTTGGAGGGGTCTTCCACCGCCCGGAGCCCCCAGGACCGGACCAGGGCAGTCGTCTCGGACCGGCGCAGCGAAAGGATCGGCCGCCGCACCGCGCGCCGGCCCGCGGCCACCGGCCTCATCCCCCCGAGGCCGTCGAGCCCAGTCCCGCGCAACAAGTTGAGGAGCACGGTCTCGGCCTGGTCATCGGCGGTGTGCCCGACGAGGACGCCTTCGGGGAGCGCCCCGTAGCGGGCAGCACGGGCGCGAGCCTCGAGGTCGGGCCCCAGGGCCACGGAGACGCTGACCGCCTCGAAGCTCGTCCCCAACCTGGCCGCCGCCTCTGCGACGATGGCCGCCTCCCTCGGGCCATCTGGCCGCAACCCGTGGTCGATGTGGACGGCGTGGGCGCGCAAGCCCGCGGCCACGGCGAGGCCGAGCATGGCCAAGGAATCGGCGCCGCCCGAGACCGCACAGACGACAGCCTCCCCGGCCGGGGGGAACGAGCAGCGGGCGAGCAGGGAGCGCACTTCAGGGCCGCCTGACGCCACAACCACTGTGCCGCGCGGTTCGCGCTGGCTGGGATCTGCCCCTTTCGGGGTTTCGCTCACCGCTCTCAGGTGCCGGGCTGCGCCGCGTCGCGGCAACGCTCCACCCACAGGCTGGGCTCGCGTATCTCGGCCAGCTTCGGGAGCCACTCTGGCCCGCGCCAGACCAGGTCGAAAAGCTCGCGCCCGCCGGCGGCCTCCACCGCCTCCACGAAGCGCTCTCCTTGCTCGTACTGCTTGAGCTTGGCATCGAGCCCTACCATCATCGAGACCGCCCTGGCCAGCACCCCGAGCTGGCGGCGGGCGCGAAGAACGCCGGCAAAGTGGTCCGCGTCGGGCACCCGCCCCGCTGCTGCCCGGTTCATCACCATGTCGCCGTGGCCCTCCAGGAGGCTCATGAAGCCGCCCACCGAGTCGAGCGCCTGGCGCTGGCCGGGCGAAGCGAACAACGCCACCAGACCTCCGTCGTCTAGGGGGTTGTGGCCCTCGCGCACCTCTGTTGCCGCCCTCTTCAGGGCCTCGAGGAGGCGCCTCGGGTCGGGGTCGACCCCCTCGACGAGCGAGGCCACCAGGCTGAGGAAGTGAGGACGGAGCCAAGGCACGCCGGTGAACTGGAGGCGGTGGGTCACCTCGTGCAGCGCGATCCACAGCCGGAACTGGCGGGGCTCGAAACCGAAGCGGTCCTCCAACTCGATGATGTTGGGGCCGACGTAGTAGACGATGTCCTGGTCATCGGGCGACTCCTCCTCGATGAGGAGCTGGTCGTACTGGCCGAGCACCCGGGTCGACATCCACCCGAGCAGGGCACCGAGCTGCACACCGGCCAGGTTGCGGGAGAGCTGGGCCGGCAGGCGGAGCGCCACCGGGCCGAGCTTCGGGGCTGGTTTCGACATGACTTCGGCGAGCTTCTTGGCCAAAGGGCGCATCAAGCGCTGCGTGGAGGCGACGTTGGCAGTCACCCAACCCGGCCTGTCCGTCACGCGAGCCCGCGCGGGCCCCGCCAGGGAACGCAGCCCCGTCTCCGCAGACACCAGCTCCTCTGCCTCTGCGGTCAGCTCGGCGAAGTCCTCTTCCAGCACCGCCAACCTCCCCGCTGGGATCCAGGGCTGCCGGGAGGCGACGCGTACCGCGGTGCGCTCCGCCAGCTCCCAGGAGATGGGGCTGGCCGGCGCGGGGACCGGTTCTATGGGTGCGACGGCGTACGAGGACGTGATGACTGAAGCCTATTGGGAGCGGGCAAGGTTGGTGGGAACTCGCGCTTCTTCGGCGCGTCAAAAGTTGAGTGCGCCTGGGACGCTCAGGCGATCTTGCGCCCGCGGGTCCTCGGCACGGCGATCGGCTCGTGCTGGAAGCAGTACTTGCCGTTGTTATAGATCGAGAGCCTGGTGTTGCACCCCGGGTGCCGGCAAGTCCGCCCCCGGCCGAACGACTTCGACGGCCTTTCGCCACCGCTCAGGGCCTGTCCTCCGAGTGATCGTTCGCTCATAGCACCTTCCAACGTCTCGTGGCTGAACTTCCTTCCCGGCTGGCGCTGCCCCCCATGTACCCCTTCAAGGGGAGGTTTATTCCTGCCCGCTCAGAAGTTGGCGTCAGGGGTGCCGATGGCGTCGGCTACGCGCCGGCGAAGAGACTCGGGCACCTCGTCCCGGCACTTGGAGGCGACCAGGGCCTTCAGGTCGGCTTCGAAACCGAAGGCCCGGAAGCAAGGGCCGCATTCGTCCAGGTGGTGCTTGATCTCCCGCCGCCGCTCAGAAGTGAGCTCCCCGTCGAGGTAGGTGTAGAGGGTAGCAACGGCGTCCTGGCAGGGGTCGAGCAGCTTGGCCTCCTTGCCTGGGCTGCTCGGGGCGCTGTCGGTCGGGTTGTCGTCCGGTTGCATTGGATCCTCTGGCGCTTCGCAGCTAGGGCACGTCTGCCGGCACCGCAAGCCGGTGCTCTTCGGCATATGTGTGCAACGCCTTTTGCAGCGCCTTTCTTCCCCGGTGCAGGCGGCTCATCACCGTCCCGATCGGGATATCCAAGATTTCGGCGATCTCCTTGTAGGAAAAGCCCTCCACGTCCGAGAGCACCACGACGAGGCGGAACGTATCGGGCAGGGACTCGACGGCGGCCTTGACCTCGGCCTCGCTGAACTGGTCGAGCACCTCGTCCTCCGCGCTACGCCCCGCAGAGGCTCCCTCCAGCCCGCCGAGGCGCCGGTAAAGGTAGAGGTCCTCCACGTCCTCGAGGTCGGTCTCGGCTGGGCGCCGGCGTCGGGAGCGGTAGGAGTTGATGAAAGTGTTGGTGAGGATCTTGTACAGCCAAGACTTCAAGTTGGTGCCCTCTTGGAACGAGGCGAAGGCCCGGTAGGCCTTCAGGTACGTCTCCTGTACTAGGTCTTCGGCGTCTGACGGGTTGCGCGTCATGCGCAGCGCCGCGCTGTAGAGCGAACCCATGAAGGGCATCGCCTGCTCGGCGAAGTGCTCCTGGTCGGCCATACCTGTCACCCTACGACGCGGGTGGGACGGCTGCCCCCTAATTCAGGGAAGCTTCAGTAGCCAGGGAAGAAAGGGCCCAGGAAGAGAGGGCCCAGGAAGAGAGGGCCTAGGACGCCTCGAAGGTAGCCGTGCGCTCGCCGAAGGCCAGTACGGTGCCCGTACGCACGACATGGGGCTCGCCGGCTGCCAGGCGCTGCCAGGCCTTGGCCGGCTCGTCCCAGATGAACGTCCCGTTGGTGGAACCCCGGTCGACCACTACCAGCTCGCCCTCGCGCGCCCTCAGCTCGGCATGGACCCTGGACATGCTGTCGTTTTGCCCCGAGGGCACCATGGGCGCCAGCTCCCCGGAAACTACGGCTTCGTCACCTATCACGTCGCGCCCGATCAGCACGGGGCCGACGAGCTGGTGGACCTCACCATTGTCCCAGGTCAACTTGCCCAGGGCGGACATGACCACCGTCACGGCCTGGCCTGGCGCGTTGAAGCTCCGGGCGGGGGCCTCGGCCACCGTGAAGTCAGCCTCTGGGACCAGCCCTTCGGCGATGGTCGGGCTCTCGGCCTCCGCGTACAGAGGTGCCGCCGGCGGGCTCGCGTCGCGGGCGTTCTCGCGCCGGTGCACCTCCCCGGCCGCCGCCGCGGGCTCGCCCTGTGGCACCACCCACGGCTGGCCGGCCCGCTCCGCGCTCACCAGCAGGAAGCCGCTCGCCCGGATCACCCCCTCGCGCAGGTCCGCGAGCGGGTCGCCTTCGCCCTGCTTGCCCGCCCGGAGCGTAGTCACGTCGTGGAGCTGCCGGTTGAGCCACGACCCTACGTCGTCACCACCGAAGAGCTTGGCCTCCGAGCCTCCCCTTTCTACCCCGACTTCCACGGGACCGTGCACGACCGTGACCAGGTCATCGCCCCTCGCCGCCACAATGGCGAAGGGCGGCCACGGCTCTGCACGCGGGTCAGCGAGGCGCGACCCCACCCGTCCGAGCAGGTCGGTCGGGTCGCTGGCAGACAGGCACGCCGCAACCAGGGCCGCCGTACCATGGCCCGTCCCAGGCGCCCACAGCACAGCGTTCGGGAACCGGCAAAGCCAACCGTCCGACCCTAGAGTCGGTACGAGGCGCGCAGAAGAGAGCTCGATGCTACCCACCGTCCAAACGGTACACCAGGTGGCGGCGCAAGGCGCGTACCCTGGCGGCGTGAGGGGGTCCCGGGCTTTCTTCGACCACCCCCTCCCGCTCGCGTTTGCCCACCGGGGAGGGGCGGCCGAGGCTACGGAGAACAGTTGGGCCGCTTTCGAGCACGCTGTCGCGCTCGGCTACAGCTACGTGGAGACCGATGTGCGTGCCACCTCCGACGGTGTGGCCGTGACCTTCCATGACCCTCGGCTAGAGCGTTTGACCAGCTCCTCTGGCCTTCTCCGGGCCACCGATTGGCAGCGGCTCTCTCGGCTTCGCCTACCCGACGGGAGCCCCGTCCCGAAGTTGGAGGACCTGCTCGGGACCTGGCCCGCGCTGCGCTGGAACATCGACGTGAAGCGCCCCGAGGCCGCCGGTCCCGTGGTGGCGGCGGTAAAGCGGGCCAAGGCGCAGGACCGCGTCCTCCTGACGGCGTTCTCGGCATGGCGCATAGCCAGGCTGCGCGCCGCGCTCGGCCCTGTGACCGCCACCGGCGCGAGCCGGTGGGGCGTGGCGGCCATGCTGGTAGCGAAGTACGCCAAGCTCTCGCCGGTTTGGGCCAGAGCTTCGGCCGTTCAGGTACCCGTAAGCCACCGGGGCTTGCGTGTGGTCGACGAAGCCTTCGTCTGGACTTGCCACCGAGTGGGGGCCCAGGTCCACGTGTGGACGGTGGACGAACCCACAGAAATGGAACGCCTGCTCGACCTCGGGGTGGACGGCCTTATGACGGACCGCCCGAGTGCCCTCCGGGAACTGCTCGCGGGACGGGGACAGTGGCCCTGAGCCCGTCCGCCGTCACCTCACCTGAACCTGCCGTCACCTCACCTGAACCTGTAGGTGATCCTGCCTCGTTTCAGGTCGTACGGGCTTATCTCGACCTGGACACGGTCGCCCGGCAACACCCTTATGCGGTGCATGCGCATCTTGCCGGAGTTGTGAGCCAGCACCTCGTGACCGTTATCGGTCTTCACACGGAAAGTCGCGTTTTTGAGCGACTCCACTACGGTGCCCTCGAGCAGGATGGCCTGCTCCTTGGCATTTGGGTTGGACAGTTTCTTTCCTCCTCGAAGGTGTCGCCTACGGACCTGTAGTGCCGGGCCTCCGAGGACCACTGTACCTGCTGGTCAGCGGGCCGCGGCCGTCGGCACGCACTCCTCGCGCACCACGTCCGAGCTCGCCTTGTCGGGCCGCAGCCCGAGGAAACTCGGGTGGCGGAGACGGCCCTCAGGCGTCCAGTTGGTGAAGGCGACCTCGGCTACGAGCCGCGGCTGGACAAAACGGGCTCCCCTTTCGCCGACGGGCGCGGCGAAAGGCGATGAAGAGGTCTCGAGGTCGAGCAGTTCTCGGAACAACCGCCTGAGGGTCGCTTCGGTGAAGCCGGTGCCCACCTTGCCCGCGTAAGCCAGCTGGCCGTCCTGCCAGTAGCCGAGCAGCAGGGCGCCAAAGCCCGTGCGGGCCCCTTTGGGGGCGGTGAAGCCACCGATCACGAGTTCCTGGCGGCAAGTGCACTTGAGCTTCACCCATTCGCCTCTGCGCCCACTGTGGTAAGCCGAGCCCGCCCGTTTGGCCACCAACCCCTCCCAGCCTTCCCGGCAGGCCCCCTCGAAGAGCGCGGCGGGGTCTCCCGAGAGCGGCTTCACCACCTGCAGGTGCAAGCTCCCGGGCACCGCCTTTTGGAGGAGCGCCTTGCGTTGTTCGACCGGGAGCTCCCGGAGGTCCTCCCCGAGCAGCCAGGGCAAGTCGAACACCCAGTAGACGACGTCGCCCGCTCCCCCTTCCTGGAGGGCGGCGAAGCTGGGCCGTCCCCCGACAAGCGCAACGACCTCCCCATCCAGCACGAAGTTGCTCGCTGGGAGCCTGCGCAGTTCGGCCACGAGCTCAGGGAAGCGCTCGTTGAACGAGAGCCGGTTGCGCGACCAGAGGCCTACGTCCCGGCCGTTGCGAACGGCCACGCAGCGTAGGCCGTCCAGCTTGGGCTCGAACAGCCACGAGCCGCAGCCTCCCCTGAGAGGGCCGCCGGCGCGCGAGGCGGCGCCCTCCAGCGGCGCGGCCAGCATGGGCTCGACGAACCCGGCCAAAGCCATCTCGTCTGGGGCCGTCTCGTCTGGGGCCACCTCGTCTGGGGCCGTCTCGTCTGGGGCCACCTCGTCTGGGGCCGTCTCGTCTGGGGGCATCTCGCCTCGGGCGGGAGGGCTCGGCCCGCCAGGCACCTCAGCCGCTCCGTTCCTGACTGGCCATCATGAGCGCCCCGAGG
>JAJZYO010000486.1 GCA_021798075.1 Actinomycetes bacterium | reverse complement strand
AGGTCAACTCGAGGCAGGAGGGGAACGGTGCGAGCACGAGTGAGTTACGTATTGCGCGATGCTGATGGGCACACGGTCGGTGTGGCTTGCGTCGACTGCGACGGTGGC
This sequence comes from Actinomycetes bacterium, assembly GCA_021798075.1. The sequence goes on along the minus strand of JAJZYO010000486.1, from coordinate 2,667 downwards.
TGGACCTGCGGCGGCCAGAGCTACCCGACGCTGGAGGCGCTTAGGGCCATGGCACGGGAAAACGACCACGAGCTGGGGCCCCTTTGTGGGTGGCTCGACGAAGAGCTTGTGGCCTCAGGAAACCCGCACGCTCAGATCACGAGGTGATTGGCACGCGTGTTCCCATTCCTGTCCGAGCAGGGAGGGATGCACCGACGAGATTGCGAGAGGATCGCATACGACTCGACCACGACGGTCTGGGTGTCGCCTGCCTGGAAGCCGGCGGCAGCGGAAACCAAGGTCTGGCTGTCCCCTAAATATTTAAAAGGCTGTGCTTCTGGATGAAAGTACGGACGGGCCCGCGGCGGCCTCGTTGCCCACCTCCCCGCCTGCGGTGCCACGTCCCTTCGCGCTTGGGTAGGACGTCATCGCAGGCGAGAAGGGGGCCCCTCTTCGCGCCGCCTCCACGCCTTCCACCACGGCCTGGCCGCGCGCTGACGGTTGATCTCCTTCACGATCTCAGCCTCGTCCGCGGTCACGATCAGCTCGGCGGCCTCCAAGACGCTGCTCACGTCGCCTTCGGGAGCATCGGGCTCTGTCTCGACGTCGGGTCGACCGATGGCGCTGCCCGCTCCGCCCGGCCCAGTCAGGCCCTTCGCGTAGCGAGGGCAGTTCGCGGGGCAGCGCCAAGGGGCCTCGGGCGCCAGGTCGAGAACGCAAAAGCGCGCCACCTCTCCGCTCGAGTAGGTCCTGCTCTGAAAATGCCGGCAGTCTTCTCGCATTGCCACGTGCTCAGTTTGGCAAACCTTCCGGGCTATTGAAGGGCGCGCCCAGGTGCCACTGACGCTGTGGCGTGGCCGGCGGGGCAAGGAGCAGCCAATGCCGCTATCGGGGAGTGCTGGCAGCGAGCGATCAGCCAGCCAGGTCGTCCTGGCCGACGACGACATCCCGCTCAGGCTGGGGCTCGCCAGCCTGCTCGATCGACGCCTTTCCACCGGCTCATCGCTGGCTGACCGTCCTCACAGTCGCGGCGGTGGCGGATGGAGCCTGCGGTGGCCCTTTACCCTTCGCCAGTCGACAGGAACGTTGTCCGACCTCTTGGTGCCGGCGGGCGGCGAGGGCGGAAGAGGCTGGCCACGGCGCTGCACCGGAGGAGGCTCGGGCGGCGTTATAACCGGCGACGGCAGCGAAAGGGCCTCCGAGAACGGCGGGTAGGCCCACCATGGCGTGAGGCCAGCGAGGCGGGGCCGCTTGGCTCCCGCTAGTACCAGGGCGCAGCCGACCGGCAGGCTGCGGGCCTGGTCGACTGGGAGACGGGCCTGACGCCTCCAAGACCAGGTGGTGCTCGCCGATGGCCGGCCGGACCACCATGCCGACGCGTTGACAGAACGGACCGGCACGTCAACCTGCCCGCAAAGGCGCGACACCGCATCAAGGGTCCTCATATCGCCGATCCCGGCGAGAACGACTTTGGTACCAAAAAGCGAGAAGAACCCCTCTGCGGCCTGTCCCCAACGACCTCTTGCCTGCGACAGATCCTGCAAGCAAGCGAGTGTGAGAAGACCCTGCCCGCCACCTTCACTGACCACGGCGGGCAAATCCGGCAGCGGAGCGATGTTGGCAACCTCGTCGAGAACGAGCGTGACCGGCAGGCGCAGATGCCCACGCGAAGCGTCCCTGTAGGTTGCCGCACGGAGCTGCTCCAAGAAGGCAACGGCCACGGGCGCAGTGAGCGTCTGGTACCGGGCGGGCGCACAGATGTACACTGTGTCGGAGCCGGCAGGGAACCGGCTGGGGTCGAAATTGGGCTCATCGGCAGCGTCGAGAGCCCGTTCGGAGCGGTAAGCGCCGAGCACCCCGGCCGTGGTCGAAAGTATGCCACTCCTCTCGCGGTCCTCGGTCGAGATGATGCCGGCAAGGACATCCGACGCGACGCCGGCGCCTTCGGCGTCGAGGACGGCCTTGGGGTTGTACAAATCCTGGCGCAGCACCCAGGCGAGGACCTCGCGCATACCGGCTTGGCGCAACGCCGCTGCGTGGAGAAGGGGCGCCAGCAATGCCTCAGCCCGTTCCGTCCAGTGGGCGCTCTCGCCAAGGTAGCCACCTGGACGCGCAGAAGCCGCCATGACCTTCGCGGTTACGAGGGCCTCTTCCCAAGACGTCGAGCCGGCAACCGGTGACCACCGGAGCACGTTTACCCCCAATGGAGGTTCGGTAGTGCCAGAAGGGTCGAAGAGCCAGCACCGCCCGAGCAACGACCGGCTGGCCATGGTCGCGCGCAGAATGTCCGGCTTGGTCGAGGTAACGACTACGGGGCCGGGCGCCGCGAGAACGTTGGGCACCACCAACGTGGACGTCTTTCCCGACCGAGGTGGCCCAAGCACGAGAACCGCCTGCTGCGGGCCTCCCCACACCAGCCGCTCGCCGTCGGTACCGATGTAGAGCTCAGGCCCGTTCCAGGCTAGGTTGGCCCGCATCTCCCCGAGGCTGATGTCAGGTACCCAGACCACACCCGGAACCGTGCATCAGCCGCTTTGACCAGGTTTTCATCCTTTTCAGGATATCTCATCCCCTCTCGATGCGCCATTAGATCACGGCACTGCGACCTCGCGTGCCGGGGAGGTCACGGGGGCGACCGGCGGGGGGGCGACGGACGGGGAGGCGACGGACGGGGAGGCGACGGGCGGG
>JAJZYO010000485.1 GCA_021798075.1 Actinomycetes bacterium | reverse complement strand
GCATAGGCGCCGCTTCCGAGCTCGTTTCCCACGGTGCCAACGTGACCGTCTACGAAGCCGACGAGGCGCCAGGCGGCCTGTTGCACTGGGGGATCCCAGCCTTCACCCTGCCAGCGGAAGTGAGCGCCCGCCCCTGGCGCCAGCTCCAAGAGGCGGGCGTGGAGCTTCGCTTAGGCTCCAAAGTGAGCCCATCGGGGCTCGACCGGCTCTTGGCCCGCCACGACGCGCTCGTACTTGCCCACGGAGCGGGCCTCCCTCTCCGCTTGCCGGTCCCTGGTGCGGACCTTCCTGGGGTCGAAGATGCCACGAGCTTCCTCAACCGAGCGAGGGCAGCCCTGGCCGCGGGCCGGGAGCTCCCCGACTTCTCCGAGCTGGCGGGCCGACCCGGGGCGGGGGCGCCAGTGGTCCTTGTCCTCGGTGCGGGCAACACGGCGATGGACGTGGCGAGGAGCGCCCGCCGGCTGGGTGCCAAGGCTGTCTGCATCGACTGGTTGGACCGCCGCTTCGCCCCCGTACGGCCTGACGAGCTCCAAGAGGCGGAGACCGAGGGGGTCGAAGTCCGTTTCGCGACGACGCTCCGCTCTCTCGAAGAGGTGGGCGGCCGAGTCGGGCGGGCCGTGCTCTCGCACACCGTTCAGCGCCGCGCCGCGGAGCGCCCAGAGATAGTGAAGGGCCCCGGAGAGGTCGAGGCCGTCGACGTAGTCGTCGCAGCTATGGGTTACCGCACTGACCCGGAGTTCGCCGCCGCGCTGCCGGGGACGCCGCTGCGTCGTGAGACCAAGGGCGTAGCCGACAGGCGTTGGCAGGCGAGCGGGATCTTGGCCAACCCCGCCCCCGCCTTTGCCAGGCGCCGTCCCGTCGGCCAGCTCTCGCTTGGCAGGGAGGCGGTGCTCCTGGCCTCCGCGCTCCCCTTCCGCGACCGTACTTGGGTGGCCGGGGACGCGCTCGTGGGGCCGTCCACGGTCGTCGAGGCGATGGCGCAGGGCCGGCAGGTGGCCAGGGCGATCGTAAGGACGCGCCCGCGCCGGCCGGGCTCTCCCCCCGCGCGCGGGCGGCAGCGTGTCCTCGTGGCCTACGAGAGCCGGGGAGGCCACACGGAGCGCCTGGCTCAGGCGATCTCCCGCGAACTTCTCGATGGGGCGAGTGACGTCGTCACCCTCCCCCTCGACCGTGTCGGGGTGGCAGAGCTCGCGGACTGTAACCTTCTTGTCGTGGGGACGTGGGTCGAGGGCTTCGTCGTTGCCGGGGTAGGGCCCGCCAAGGCCACCCGGAAGTGGTTGGACCACCTGCCTCAGATGGCGGGCAAGCCCGTAGCCATCTTCTGCACTTATTCTGTTTCCCCCAAGGGCACGCTGGCGGCGATGCGCCGCAGCTTCGAGGCCAAGGGGGCCGTTGTGGTCGCCCACGCGGGTTTCGGTTCACGCGAGCTTGCCGCGGCGGGCCCGCTCGGGCCGGCGTCCTTCGTCCACCAGCTCATGGAACAGTGCTGACGAGCCTTCCAAAGTGAGGCCTTCGCCGGGGCAACGGCGGCCGCCGGGGCAACGGCGGCGCGGTGTGCCGAGCGCTTTGCCCCGGGGCCTGCGCGACCGGCCCGTCGCGCAGCTCGCCCTTGCAGTGGCGGTCACGGTGGCAGCCGTCGCCCTCGTGAGCTTGCTGCCCGGCGCACAAGGCCGGAAGGCCGGCCTCACGAAGCACGGGGGGCACCCCCTCACCCCGACGAGCGCGGGGAGAGCCGGGCGCAGGGTCGCCGCCGGCAAGGGGGTCGCGGCCCTTAGCCCGGCGACGCACCTGCCTTTTGCCTCGCCCTCTGGGCAAGGCATGGCGCCGGGCCCCAACCTGGCTCCAGGATCTGACCCTTCGGTGCTGCCGGGCGACGTGCTGATCGCCGACGAGGACAACAGCCGCCTGCTCGTGGTGAACCCGGCGGGCGACATCGTCTGGCAGTTCCCGAACTCGGGGTCGGCCACGCCGCCGGGCGGGTTCCTCCGGCCCGATGACGGGTTTTTCACCCCCACGGGCACGGGCATACTGGCCACCGAGGAGACCGACCAGGTGGTGTCCCTCATCAGCTTCGCCAGTGACCATATCGTATGGCGCTATGGCACGCCCGGGCTGGCCGGTTCTGGCCCCAACCAGGTGTCCAACCCAGACGATGCGATGCTCCTGCCCAACAACGATGTCGTGATCGCCGACATCAAAAATTGCAGCATACTCATCACGAAGGTCGGCCTTCACGCCCCCTTGGAGCGGATCGGCGTGCAGGACACGTACTGCTTGCACCAACCCCCCTTGCGTTTCGGGAGCCCCAACGGCGCTTTTCCGCTCACCAACGGCAACTATTTGATCACGGAGATAAACGGCGACTGGGTAGACGAGATGACCCTGTCCGGGACGGTCCTTTGGTCCACGCACCCGCCGGGCGTCGCGTACCCGTCGGACACCAACGAGGTGTCACCTGGGGTGTTCGTGACGGTGGACTACTCCAAGCCCGGCCAGATCGTCGAGTTCAACTCCAAGGGCCAGCTTCTGTGGCGCTACGGGCCTCGCAGCGGCCCAGGGATGCTGGACACCCCGTCGCTCTGCGAGCCCGTTCCCACCAACGGGGACTTCCTCTGTAACGATGACGGAAACGACCGCGTCATCGTCGTCGACCCGCGGACGGACAAGATCGTCTGGCAGTACGGGCACACGGGGGTCCCCGGTACGGCACCGGGTTACCTGAGCGGGCCCGACGGGGTGGACCTCGCGCCCCCGTACTCGATGCTCGCACGCCACAGCGCCA
>JAJZYO010000484.1 GCA_021798075.1 Actinomycetes bacterium | reverse complement strand
ATCGCCTACAGCGAGCTGGTGTTCATGGACGTGCTGTGGCCCGACTTCCGTCGCGAGCACCTGTTGGAGGCGGTGCTCGAGTACCAGAGCCGGGAGAGGCGCTTCGGGCGTACGGGTGACGTACGCGACCACGACGGCCTGCCCGGGTAGGCCCCGGCCGGTACGGCCCTGGGCTGGAGCGGGTAGCAGTGCCTGAAGCGGGATAATTGCACCGATGTCGTTGTACCGGGAGCGTGCCGTGGTGCTGCGCACCTACAAGCTCGGCGAGGCGGACCGCATCGTGGTGCTGCTCAGTGCCGGGCACGGCAAGGTGAGGGCGGTGGCCAAGGGGGCGCGCCGGACCAAGAGCCGCCTGGGTGCCCGCCTGGAGCCCCTGTCGCACGTGGACGTGCTCCTCTACGAGGGCCGCAGCGAGCTGGGCGTGGTCAGCCAGGCGGAGCTGGTCGACCCGTGGCCGGGGCTGCGCGCCGACCTGTCCCGGCTCTCCCAGGGGCTCGCCATGGCGGAGGCTGCCGAGCACGTCGCCCAGGAGGGGGACGAGAGCACGTCTGAGCCTCTGTACCGGATGCTCGTGGGAGCGCTGCGTGAGCTGGTGGACCGGCCGGCACCCCTGGTGGCCGCCTGCTTCTACTGGAAGCTCCTGGCCCTGGACGGTGCCCAGCCGGTGCTCTCCCAGTGCGCCTCGTGCGGCGCCGGGCCGCCGGGTACGGAACTGGTGGCCTTCGACATCTCCCAGGGCGGAGCATTGTGCCGTGGGTGCCGGCGGGGTCTTGCCGTCAGCCCAGCGGCCCTGGAAGTGGTCACCTGGGCCTTGTCGGGACGGCTGGGGCGGGCGCTGCAGGTGCCCTCGGGGCCGCTGGCGACCGAGGTGTCCCACCTGGCCACGGTCTCGCTCGAGGCCCACCTGGACCGACGTCTGCGGGCGTTGCACCTGTTGGAGGTCGACTAGCCTTCCCGCATGCCCGTTACCATGGAAGAGCTGGTCCGCCTGTGCAAGGCGCGAGGCTTCGTCTTCCCGTCGGCTGAGATTTACGGCGGCTTCCGTTCCACGTACGACTACGGGCCCCTCGGGGTGCTCATGGCGCGCAACGTGAAGGAGGCGTGGTGGCGTTCCATGGTCCAGCTCCGGCGTGAGGTGGTGGGCCTGGACGCAGCGGTGCTGTCGAGCCCCCGCATCTGGGAGGCCTCGGGCCACCTCAAGAACTTCACCGACCCGCTTGTGGACTGCCGGTCGTGCAAGCAGCGCTGGCGGGCTGACGAACTGCCCACCGACGCCCAGGGCCGGCTGGTCTGCCCGAACTGCTCGAGCACGGACATCACGGAGGCCAGGCCGTTCAACCTGATGTTCAAGACCTATGCCGGCCCGGTCGAGGACGAGGGGGCGGTGGCCTACCTGAGGCCCGAGACGGCACAGGGCCACTTCGTCAACTTCGCCAACGTGCTCCAGACGGAGCACCTCCGGCCCCCCTTCGGCACGGCCCAGATCGGCAAGTCCTTCCGGAACGAGATCACTCCGGGCAATTTCGTCTTCCGGACCCGGGAGTTCGAGCAGATGGAGCTGGAGTACTTCGTACCTCCCTCGGAGTCCGGCCAGTGGTTCGAGTACTGGTGCCAGGAGCGCTTCGAGTGGTACGTCCGGCTCGGGATCCCGAGGGAAATGCTGCGGCTGCGCCACCACAGCCGCGAGGAGCTGTCGCACTACTCGGCGGGGACCGCCGACGTCGAGTTCTCCTTCCCCTGGGGCTGGGGTGAGCTGGAGGGAATCGCAAACCGCACCGACTTCGACCTGAAGGCACACGCCTCGGCCAGTGGCGAGGCTCTCGAGTACTTCGACCAGGCCACAGGTGAGCGCTATGTGCCGCACGTGGTGGAGCCCGCAGCCGGTGTGGCACGGACCATGATGGCGTTCCTCATCGCCGGCTACGACGTGGACGAGGTGGCAGGTGAGCCCCGGACCGTGCTGCGCCTGCACCCCCGCATCGCGCCCTACCAGGTGGCCGTCCTGCCGCTGTCCAAGAAGGACACGCTCATGCCCATGGCCGAGGAGGTGCTGGCCATGCTCCAGCCCGTAGCCATGTGCGACTACGACGTCACCCGGGCCATCGGCCGCCGCTACCGCCGTCAGGACGAGATCGGTACCCCTTTGTGCGTCACCATCGACTTCGGCTCGCTGGAGGACAAGGCCGTCACGGTGCGCGACCGTGACACCACGGCACAGGAACGGGTGCCCCTCGACCGCCTGGTGGAGACGGTCACCGCTCGCCTCGCCTGGTGAGAGGCCCGGCCCAGGGGGCCGGCGACCGGGGCGTCCCCGGCGGGGCTTAGGCTTCGGCCGTGGGTATCGTCGCCGAGGACATCGACCGGGTCAGAGCGGCGACCGACATCGTCGCCCTGGTGTCGGAGCGGGTGGCCCTGAGGAGAGTGGGCACCCGTTGGGTAGGCCTGTGCCCGTTCCACTCCGAGAAGTCGCCTTCCTTCTCGGTCAACGGCGAACTGGGCCTGTACTACTGCTTCGGCTGCCAGGCACGGGGTGACGCCATCACCTGGCTGCGGGAGCTCGACCACATGGACTTCGTCGGAGCGGTCGAGGCCCTGGCGGCCCGCACCGGGACGAGCCTGCGCTACGACGAGGACGCCACGGCCGGGACCGGTCGTAAACGCCAGGCGGAGCTGGCCGAGGTCATGGAGGCGGCTGTCACGTGGTACCACGAGCGCCTGCTGCACAGTCCTGACGCCGGCCCGGCCCGGGCCTACCTGCGCCGCCAGCGGGGTTACGACGCGGGCA
>JAJZYO010000483.1 GCA_021798075.1 Actinomycetes bacterium | reverse complement strand
CCTCGCCGGCGCCCCGGTGCCCCTCGGCGGGCCTCGCCGGCGCCCCGGTGCCCCTCGGCGGGCCTCGCCGGCGCCCCGGTGCCGAAACCTCACGGATGTGATTGGCCGGAAGGCACTTCCATGACGAAAACAGGCACTTTTGTACACGAAACTCCACTACGTGACATTTGCCGTCCGGCATAGTGGGGGTTTTGGTACGCCCAAAGCTTCGCGCCGGGTGGTTCTACGCCTGATTGACGCCTCGCATCACTGCAAGTGGGTGACTCGACCCGATCGACCACGCTTGGCGCAACTGCGCGCAGGTCTGGCTCTTGTAGGGCTCCGATACGAGGCTGAGCCAGCTAAAGCGGAGCAGGATCCATCCCGCAGAGCCGAGCGCAAGGACGATGCGGTTCTGCCGGCGCAAGTCTCGATCGAGGGCACTGGCCGAGGCGTGTGTCTGTGCACCGTCGATCTCGATGGCAACCCGCAAAGCTGGCCAGGCAAAGTCAACGCGGAACCTGCCCTCTGGCGTCTGCACTACGTATTGGCGCTGTGGCGCGGGGAGCCCGATGCCTCGTGCGAGCTGCACGAAGAGCGTTTCGGCATCACTTTCCGTGGGAGGGAGACCGGCCGGACGGCTGGCGAGCAGGGAACGTAGGCAGCTCGTGCCGCGCAGCCTCGGGGCGGCGTCGAGCGCACCGCGAAGGCGGGCCATCGTGACATAGTCCTTTCGCAAGGCGGACTCCAATGCCCTCTCGAGGACCGAGGCGCTTACGACCTGACCGAGGTCCATCAAGGTCCGCGCGACCGACGTGACGGGGAGGCCTTCGACCTCGTCAAGTTCGCCAGGTGCGAGGGCGCGCGTGAGGCAGCGGGCCCCAGGTGAAGGGCGGCCCCGGAAGACCGCGATCTCAACCGGCTCCATCCCGGCGGTTCCGGCCACTACATCAAGGCCATCTAGGCGCCAGAGGACTGCGGCGGAACGCCTGAAGACGACTGCACTAGCTCGTTGGCGCGGCGAGCAGGCGCACAACGCGCCGAACAACTGGCGCTTCCACTCATTTCGCAGTTCACCCCCCGAGGACCAATGGGGGTTGACGAAGACGCGTGGCCCGCTGGGCGCCAGAGCGCCGGATGCCACAGCACTTTCAAGGCCCCGGCGAGACAGGCCGGCGGTCATGAGCTGGTCTCTGGCCGCGATGCCGCATTGTGTAGCCAATAAAGCATTCCAAGAGTCATGAGACATCATGAGAGACTATTGCAGGCGGTCGCGCTCCCGTCAAGCTGACATGTGTGTGGGCCGTCAAGCTCGATGTCACAGCCTCGTGGCAGCCTTGCGGCATGAACGAGAACGCTGCTCGCCGGCGCCAGCTCGGCCGTCAGGGCGAGGACCTGGCGGCCACGTGGTACGAAAAGCGTGGCTTCGAAGTCGTCGCGCGCAATTGGTCCTGCCGTGCTGGAGAGCTCGACATAGTCGCTTGCAAGGGCTCTCAGTACGTCTTTTGTGAGGTGAAAACGCGCTCGTCGGGAGCGTTCGGTCTGCCAGTCGAGGCGGTGGACGCGAGAAAGCAGGCGCGGCTTCGCCGGCTTGCGGCCATATGGTTAGCGACGGTGCGGGAAAGCACTGCGCGAGACGCGGCCAGTCCTGGGGGCGGCGGGCGCCACGAAGGCGCCGAGCTGCGTTCCGGCTCCGGGGGGACGCAAATCGCGCCAGGGAGCCAAGCCCACGAAGGGGTCCCTCGCGGCCACTTCGACCTTCGCTTCGACGTGGCGAGCGTACTCGCCGGTGTCGTCGAGGTGACCGAGGAAGCGTTCTAGCGCTCGGGTCCCCACCAGATGGTGGCCCAAGCAGGTCGTGGTCCCGGGCGCGGCCTCAGCGCCCCGGTCGCCGCCGGTCTCTCATGAGCCAGCACGAGGAGTGCCAGTGCCGGCGAAGGTCGGGCGCATCCAACGGGACCACGACGACATGGCCAACCCCGACAGAGATCTCCTGCTGGCAGCCGGGGCACAGGTAGGCCTTGCGCGCTTGGGATGGCTGGATCCGGCGGACTTGAGCGCCTTCGCTCGCCGCGCCCGCTGTAAGGCGCAAGAGATCCTGCATCCCGGAGGAAAAGTCCAGTTTGTCTGCGCTCCGAAGTGCGTCCCAATCTGTCTCTTCTCGCGTGACCGGCCTGCGACGCTTGGCGTCGACGGCACGCCGGCGTGGATGGGCTGGTCGGGGCATGCAGATAGGCTAACGGCGGGTCTGCTCGTCACAGGGTGCCGCTATGCTCTTTCGAGCGGTACCTCCCTTTAGGTCCCGCATTGCTTGCAATGCTCGTGGCCGGCGCCGGCCTCCCAAGCTCACAGAGAGCTCGTGCGCGGTGACGCACGAGAAAGGGGCCTGCAATGCTGGCAAAGGTTGCGTCGGCGACATTGGTGGGGGCAGAGGGCCGCTTTGTCGTGGTTGAAGTCCACGTAAGCAGTGGTCTGCCTAGCTTTCACGTTGTGGGCCTTCCGGATGCTTCATGCCGTGAGGCCAGGGACCGGGCGCGTGCGGCCGTCGTTTCGAGCGGTTTCAAGTGGCCGCAAACGAGGGTTACCGTCAATCTGGCGCCGACTGGGGTCCGCAAGGCAGGTCCAGGGCTCGACGTGCCGATCGCCTTGGGCGTCCTGGCCGCCTCGGGCCAATTAAGGGCCACAGCACTGGCGGGTTTCGCGTTCATAGGGGAGCTCGGCCTCGATGGGTCGCTCAGGAGGGTGCCTGGCGTGCTCCCGCTGGTAGCTGCGCTCTCGGAGGTTGCGCTCTCGGAGGTTGCACTCTCGGGTG
>JAJZYO010000482.1 GCA_021798075.1 Actinomycetes bacterium | reverse complement strand
TCAAGGTAACCGTGATCGAGCCGGGCAACGTCCGGACCGAGTTCACGGACCGGCGGCGGGTGGTAGGCGCCGGCGAGGGTTGGCCGGTGGGCAGGGCCGGCGGGCCGGTGGCGGGTGGAGAGGCGGCCCCGCCCGGCGTGGGCCCGTCGATCGAGGGCTACTCGAGGGCGCAGGCCAAGGCGATCTCGGTCATGGAGCAAGACGAGCGCAACGGAGTCGCCCCTGACAAGGTGGCCGCGGCCATTGTGAAAGTGCTTTCGTCCTCGCGCCCTCCGAGGCGGGTCTCGGTAGGAAAAGCGTCCGAGAGAGTAGGCCTCGTCGCCAAGCGGCTCATGCCGTTTTGGGCCTTCGAAGCGGCCGCACGCAGCAGCCTCGGCGTCTAGGAGGGCCGGCGTCGCAAGCAACTCTTGCCAACAGGGCAACCCTCGGTGGCCGCAGAGGGCACCCAGACGGTCGCACGTGGCACCCAGGGCAGCCACAGATGGCAGTCAAGGCAGCTACAGATGGCAGTCACAACCTGCATCCGGGTGCACTTCCCATTTCTCGGCGCGAAACACCGCTCTATGACGACGCTGTCCGCGCCCGGAAAGCAGTTCTGCACCCGCTACGCGGGCAGGTCTGCCGCGCGCTCCGCAAAGGAGGCCTTGCGGGGCCCTCCGCGCGAGGTTGGGGCGTATAGTTACGGGACTCTTCCCCCTCCGGCCTCTATCATCACTTGCCGTGGAAAGCCCGAGAAGCCGCTGGCTCCCGATCGCGGGCTTCGCGCTGGCTTCGTCGGCGAACCAGATGGCCTGGCTGATCTTCGCTCCGCTGACCACGGGCGCCGCGGCCCATTTCCGAGTGAGCGACTCCCAGGTTGGACTGCTCTCGGAGGTGTTCCCACTGATGTACGTGCTGCTCGCCCTGCCCGCGGCGCGGCTGGTGGGCAGGTCGCTGCGTTTCTGGCTCGGCGCTGGCGCCGTGCTCAACGCCCTCGGGACAGTGCTCCGCCTCGGTGGGCTCGACCGGAGCGGCTTCGCCTGGGTCCTTCTCGGCCAAATCGTGGTGGCGGCATCCCAACCACTGTTGCTCAACGCGGTCACTGCCCTGGCCCGCCACTACCTGAGACCGGAGGACAGGCCGGCGGGCATCGCCGTCGGGTCGGCTGGGACGTTCCTCGGCTTCGTGTTGGCGTTCGTCGCGGGCGCCAGCTTTGGTGCCACTCGGTCGGGCCTCCTGCTCATCATCGGAGCGGTGTATTCGGGCGTGGGGGCAGTTGTACTTGTCCTCGCACTGGCACGCTGGTCGTTCCCCTACCCCTTGGAAGGGACCACTGTTGCCGTCGGGTGGGGCGAGATGCGCCGCCTATGGTCCGACCCCGTAATGCGGGGCCTGGTGAGCTTCGTGTTCGTGGGCTTCGGCGTCTTCGTCTCCCTCACGACCTGGGCACAACCATTGCTACAGCCTGCCGGTGTGGACGCCAGGCAGTCCGACACCCTGCTCACGTTCATGGTGTTGGGAGGCGTAGCGAGCTCCGCTCTCGTGCCACCCTGGGTAGCGCGAAGGGGGTGGCAGCTACCAGCTCTGCTCGTGGGCGGCGTAGTGACGATAGCTGCCTGCTCTGTCCTGGCATGGGTGCCGGGCCTCATGAGCGCCACGGTCAGCCTTTGCCTCGTGGGCGTGTTGCTCCTGCCGTGCCTGCCGGTCATGCTGGAGGTAGCGGAACGACGCTGCGGGGAAGGCTCCGCGGCCGCCGCCGGGCTCCTGTGGCTCGCGGGTCAAGCCGGCGGCATCGTGGTCGCGGTCCTCTCGGGGTTCGCAGAGGGGACGCCTTGGCTGGCGTTCGCGACGTTGGCCGCCGTGCTCGCCCTAGCCGCTCCTATGGCCCGCCGCTTGCGCGGCCAACTGTCGGCCGTTGGCGCGGCCGGCGGCGAAGCCCCATAGCCCACGTGGACCCGCCGGTGGCTGGAGGGCAGTGGCTCGCTTTACGACGCTCTCCCGGCATCTTTCGGTGAACCGAGTTAGCGTTTAACTTTGGCTGCCGCCTTCCAGCGAGCGAACGCCGCTGCTAGGCGTTTGTGCGCTACCGGGTCAGGCTCGACCTTCTTGGTCCATTGCACCCCTTGGCCAGGGCCACCCGGGATGCCCGCGGCCCGGCCGCCAAGAAGGGCGGCGCCCCGGGCAGAGGCGTTGGGGTCGTCTACGACCAACAGCGACTTCCCGAGGACGTCACAGAGCAGCTGCCGCCATGTCACGCGGAGCGTGCCACCCCCAGCCAGGTACACAGAAGAGGCCCCCTCGAACTCTGGGAGGCTCTCGGCTGCTTCGGCGATGGAGAAAGCCACTCCCTCGAAGACGGCACGGAAGACGTCCGCTCGGTCATGTGCCAGCTCGAGGCCAGAAAAGGCCGCTGTCGCCGAGCTATCCATGGATGGCGACCTGGCCCCGGCAAGGTGGGGAACGAAAAGGACTCCGCGAGCACCCACCGGCGCAGCGTCAAGCGACCGATATGCCTCTTCCCATGTTCCACAGAACGTCCTGAGCACCCAGGACAATGCCACCCCCGCTACTTGCACCGCAGCCAGCGCGTACCACAGGTCTGGCTCGGCAGCGGCAAAAACGTGGTACCGACGCCCAGGGTCGGGGTCGGGCTTGTGCCGGAGGGTGACCACCTGTGCGGCTGAGCCCACGGTCAGCTGGAGATGCCCGACGGTGGAGAGGCTCGTGCCGACCAGCGCTGCAGCCGTGTCGGACGCACCGAAGGCGACGGGGGTACCTGCGGGCAGCCCGAGCTCGCCGGCAGGCGCCTCCGCCAGCGGGCC
>JAJZYO010000481.1 GCA_021798075.1 Actinomycetes bacterium | reverse complement strand
AGCGGTCCGGTCGAGGAAGGTCGGGGCTCCGCAGGGCAAGGTGCTGGCTAACGGCCAGTCGGGGTAACCCGCAGGAAAGTGCCACAGAAAATAGACCGCCGATGGGTGCCGGCCATTTGGCCCAAGGCCACAGGTAAGGGTGAAACGGTGCGGTAAGAGCGCACCAGCGCCCGGGGTGACCCGGGCGGCTTGGCAAACCCCACCCGGAGCAAGGTCAAACGCGGGACGGCCGGCCCGGCCGATGTCCCCAGGTAGACCGCTTAGATGGATGACCACCCATCCGGTGACCGGCAACGGCCCGGTGGACAGAACCCCGCCTACAGGCCAGCTCACTTTCCATGACTGCCACTTCAGGACTCACGCCCCTCCTTCGGGCCATGAGCGGTCACCGGCCAGCCTTAAGACGGCTCTCCCGGCGTTTTCCCCACAACCCGGTAGCCGACGCCGATGGCCGTCTCTATTACCGGGGGTTCCCCCAGCTTGCGACGGAGCCGCCCGATGGTGACGGCCACGGTCTTCGTGAAGGGATCGGCGTTCTCGTCCCAGACCTTCTCCAGCAGCTGCTCTGCGCTCAGGTAGCCGGGGGAGGCTGCCATGAGCGCCTCCAAGACGGCAAGCTCCTTGGCTCGTAGCTCGAGGCGCTGGCCGTAGCGGGTGACGGTGCGGTACAAGCTGTCGAGCTCCACCCCGCCGGCGCGCAGTAGCTTCGGCAGGGCGCGGGGCTGGCGGCGGGCGAGGGCTCGCACCCTCATAACGAGCTCTGGGAAATGGAACGGCTTCACCAAGTAGTCGTCCGCGCCGCGACGGAGCCCGTCCACCCTTTCTGCGGGCGAGGCGGCCCCGCTCAGCATGAGCACCATCGAGCGCTGGCTGGAGGAGCTCACCATCTGGCAGAGCGTGTCGCCAGGGATGCCCGGCAACGTGCGGTCGAGCACGACCACGTCGTAGCTGTTGACGCCGAGCTTGTCTGCGGCCTCGGTGCCGTCGTAGGCAACGTCGGCCGCGATGCCCTGGTCCCATAGGCCCTCGGCCAAAAGCTCGGCGAGACGCCGGCAGTCCTCTACGACCAGTACCCTCATCCGGGCACGCTCACGAACCGCTGGTACTGCTGTAGGGCAGGCCCTTAGGTATCAGCTTCTGACATGTCGCCAACGCGCTCTTGAAGCGGGGGGAGCTCGCATCGATGGCTGACCGGCTTTGAAAGCTGACTCTGCCACCCAGGAACACCGGGTCGGGGAAGTCGGGGACCCCGTGGGAGCGCATGCACGCGGCCGCCTTTATGTAGTCGGCCTGCTCGGCAGCGGTGATCGTGTTCCTGGGGACGCCTTCGTTCGGCAACAGGTGCCTGCAGGCGTCGAAGGCGGCAGTGAAGTGCGGGGCGTTGGGGTCAACTTTGATCTGCACAACGTGCCCCGAGACCACGGGGTCGGGCATGCTCGTGTCCCCGTGGGCGCGCATGCACTGCGCGAAGGCGAGGGCATGGCTGGAGGGGTTGGCGCTGCTCCCACTCCGTACCCGTGACGGCCCGGTCGTGGTGGCAGTCTTCCCCAGGCTGGCGACACCGTGACCGGAGGATCCGCCACAGGCGGCAGCCAGCACGCCGGTGCCGAGGAGTGTCACGACGACCAGACCTGCCCGGAAGAGCCTGGCGCACACCAGCCGTGCGGCTCCCGCCCCCCACGTCGGTGCCAACGGCTCGTCGTTTTGTTCGTTGCTTCGAAGGGTCATGCTGACGTTGTAGGAGAGCCGCTGTTGCAAGGCTGCAACGCAGTAATAGTTTTGCAACAATTCGTCGGGCATTCTGGAGGGGTAGGAGGTTCGAGGATGAGGGTGCTGGTGGTCGAAGACCACGCCAAGCTGGCCATGGTGTTGGCGACCGGTCTCCGCCAGGCCGGCATCGCCGTTGACGTCGTCTTCGACGGCCAAGATGCCCTCGACCACCTCGCGCTCATCGCCTACGACGTCGTGGTGCTGGACCGGGACCTCCCGAGCGTCCACGGCGACGACGTCTGCAAGGCGGTCGTGGCAGGTGGGTCAGCAAGCCGGGTGCTCATGCTGACCGCGGCCGGCGCGGTCGAGGACCGGGTCGAGGGCCTCGGTATCGGCGCGGACGACTACCTCCCGAAGCCCTGTGATTTCACCGAGCTGGTGGCACGCGTACGCGCCCTCGCTCGCCGGCCAGGCGCCTCGCTGCCGCCGAGGCTCAGCCACGGCGACTTGGCGCTCGACCCGTCGCGCCGGACCGCGACGAGAGGCGGCCGGCCGTTGTCGCTCAACTCGAAGGAGTTTGCCGTCTTGGAGGTCCTCCTCTCGGCGCCCGGTGTCGTGGTGCCCGCTGAGGAGATCCTCGAACGCGTTTGGGACGAGGCAGCCGACCCCTTCAGCCAGGCAGTCAGGACCACCATCAGTCGCCTCCGGGCCAAGCTCGGCGACCCGCCGGTCATTGAAACCGTGGCCAAGGCCGGCTACCGGGTGGCAGGCTGAGCCATGACGCGGCACCGACGGTCCCGCTACCTGGCCTTCGGGGCGCTCCTGGGCCGCCGGAGCGCGCGCTTTCGCATGACCGCGCTCTACTGCTGTCTCTTCCTCCCCTCGGGTGCCCTGCTCGTCGTAATCACCTACGTCTTCATTGTCTTGGTCCAGCGCCCTACGAACGTCGCCCATCTAGTCCGCAGCTTCCATTTGGTCCGCGGCTTCTCGACCCGCAGCGGGGCGGTCACCGATGGGCCGATGGCTCAGGGAGGCGGTACCAGACGCCTATTGGGGGGTACAACAACAGTGATCCTTCCTGGGCACGTAATG
>JAJZYO010000480.1 GCA_021798075.1 Actinomycetes bacterium | reverse complement strand
CCCGCTGCGCACGACTGGCTAGTGCTCCTGGACGCCCTACAACAGCCCGCGTCGCGCTCGCTCGCAGCCGGAGCGGCGCTCTCGTGTTTCTTCGGCCGCCAGGCAGGGGACCTCGCCAGCGGCGACGAAGGCATTTGGGAAGAGGTGCACGACCGCCTCCACGACTGGGCGGGGGTGCTTCGGCGCCACGGGGTCGCCGCTTTGTTCGCGGAGGCCTGCGCTAGCGAACGGCTCCCCAAGCGCCTCCTCCGCGAGCAGCAGGGCGAGAGACGCCTCGCTGACCTCGGCCACATAGCCGAGCTCCTCCACTCGGAGGCAACGCGCTCGCAGCTCGGCCCGGCAGCGCTGCGAGCTTGGCTCGCGCGCCGAGCGGACGAGGCCGCCACGGAGGGGACTGAGGAGGAGGATCTATGCCGGCGCCTAGATTCTGACAGGGCAGCGGTCCAAGTACTCACCGTGCACAGGGCGAAGGGCCTCGAGTTCCCAGTCGTGTACTGCCCCTACCTCTGGGATGCAGGTCATCGCGGCACGAGCGGGAAGCCGGTGGCCTACCACGACCCAGACGACGCGTTCCGCCGCAAGCTCGACGTCGGGGAAAAGGGGGACCCGGATTACGACCAGCATTTTTCCCTTGCCCAAGAAGAGTCCCGTGGCGAGGACCTCCGCCAGATGTACGTAGCTCTCAGCCGCGCCCAGCACCAGCTCGTGCTTTGGTGGGCGCCCGCGACCGACTCACAACGTTCGCCCCTCGGCAGGGTGCTCCTCTCTAAAAGAGGTGCCGACGGTTCGCTGGCGGCGCCTTACCCTGGCCTTCCGCGCGACCAGACGGTAGAGACCGCCCTCGAGCTCGTGGCGAAGGGGGCGCCGGGCTTGGTGAGCGTGGAACGGGTAGCACAGCCTCCTGCTCTCTCTTGGCGGCCGCTTCGGGCCGCCCTCGGACCCGAGGACCTCACGGCAGCGCCCTTCGAGCGTGACCTCGACCTCTCCTGGCGGCGCTCCTCGTATAGCAGCATCGTCGCCAAAGCGCGCTTCAGGGAGGAGCAGCCTGTCAGTAGCGAGCCTGAGGAAACTCGCACCAACGATGAGCCAGTGTCGACGTCACATCTAGGGGCGACGCCGCCGGCCCAGCCGCGAGAGACGACGGAGCGGGCCGTTTCGGCTCACGAGGAGGGTGGCGGCGGCATGGAGCACCTCGAAGCGCGTCTGCGTTCCGCCGTCTCGCAGTGGACGCCGGTCCCGGCTGGCGCAGCCATGGGCACGTTCGTCCACGGCGTCCTGCAGGGGACCGACTTTTGCGCCCCTGACCTGAGAAGCGCCCTGGAGAAGGCCATAGCGGCCCGGATGGGCAGCTATGGCGGGGACCCGGCTGACGCCGGCGCCATCCTCAGCGGTCTGGCGGCCACGATCGAGACCCCCCTCGGCTCCTTGGCCAACGGCGCACGGCTTCGCGATATCGGGCGCAGGGACCACCTGGACGAGCTCGTTTTCGAACTGCCAGTAGCGGGCGGTGAGGATCCCTCGGGAAGGGTCATGATGGCCGAGATCGGCCGGGTCTTCTCCCGCCATGTACCCCGGGACGGGCCCCTCGGGGGCTATGCGGCCGTACTCGAAGGGCCGGCTCTGGAGACAAACCTCCGCGGTTACCTGAACGGCAGCCTCGACCTCGTCTTCCGTCTCAAGGACCCCGAGGGCGACAACGGGCGAGGGCACCGCTACTTCGTAGCCGATTACAAGACAAACTGGCTGGCGCCCCCCGGAGAGCCGCTCTCCGCGTGGCACTACAGGCCCTCAGCCTTGGAAGCTGAAATGGTGGAAGCGGACTATGTGCTCCAGGCACTCTTGTACCTGGTCGCCCTCCACCGCTACCTTCGCTGGAGGCTGCCCGGCTACCAGCCAGAAGCGCACCTAGGTGGCGTTCTCTACCTCTTCGTGCGCGGCATGTCCGGCCCAGGCACCCCCCTAGCAGGCGGCGGCGAGCCTTGTGGGGTGTTCTCCTGGAAACCCCCGGCCGCTCTCGTGAGCGAGGTCTCCGACGTGCTGGCCGGAACGAGCTCCCGAGGGGCCGAGTGACAGGGGCCAAATGACAGGAGACGGGGCGTGAACGAGGAAGGAGGCGTGGAAGCGGACCTGGTGCTCGGCCTGGCACCCGCAAGCCTGCTCGGGACCTTCAACCGCGCTGGGGTGCTTTCTGCGGCCGACGTCCACGTCGCTCTCGCTCTCGACCGGCTGACCGGCCAAGACGACGCTCTCGTCGCTTTGGCAGCCGCCATCGCGGTGCGCGCCGCTCGGACGGGCCACGTGCTGGCAGATTTGGTGACAGTCCCCATGACAGTCTTGGCGGGCGCCGAGCTCGAGGCGGGACTGGAGGAGCTACCCTGGCCCGAACCAGGGACCTGGTTGGAGCGTGTCGCGAACAGCGCGCTCGTGAGCACACCAGGAGGCGCACATCAAAGACGCCCGCTCCGGCTCGAAGGGAGCGCCCTTTACCTCGAGCGGTACTGGCGAGACGAATGTTACGTCGCGGCCGAACTTCTCCGGCGCGCTGGTGCCCCCCAGGTTCCCGTCGATGAGCAACGCCTGGCTGCGACTTCGGAGCGACTTTTCCCAGACGACCTGTCCGGCCTGCAGCGCGAGGCAGCGGCCAGGTCGGCACGCGGGCTGCTCTCGGTGGTCGCCGGTGGGCCTGGCACCGGCAAGACGACCACTATTGCTCGCTTCCTCGCTCTCGCCCACGACCAGGGGGTGGGCGGCGCCAAGGCGGCGCCGCTCGTGGCGCTGACTGCCCCCACTGGGAAGGCCGCAGCG
>JAJZYO010000479.1 GCA_021798075.1 Actinomycetes bacterium | reverse complement strand
TAACGAGGACGAGCGGGGTGCTCACGACGGTCACCAAAGGCGGGCAGACGAAAGTCTATGCGGGTATCTCGTTCACGGAGCGGCCAAAATGATCCTCGCTGAGGATTACCTGGGGTTCCTGGAGCGCGACTACCTCCACGGCTACTTGGAGGAGGGGGGTTCGGCCCTCAAGTTCGTGGTCCCGCCAGACGACGCCGCGGCAGGCTATTTCATGGAAAGGTTCGCCTCCGTGGCAGATGGCGCCCGCTTCGCGGTTGCGAAAGTCGACGCTGCGGAAACACGTGTCCACATACTGGAGCAAGTGTTCTTTGCCGTTGCCCGCCAGCTGGACTGGGACGGCCTCGCCAGCAGGGCTACTCGCAAGGCACTCGCGGGGGCGGGTTACCCTGCCCCCGACGAGGGTGTCGCCCTTGACTCGATCGCCTCCCACTACGGCGTCGACCCTCGCGAGCTAAAGCGCGATGTGGACCGCCAGCTCCAGGAACAGGTAAGCCGGGACTACGCCATGGTCCAGGAGTTCAGGACGGCCATGCTCCGCCTCTGTCAGGCGCAGCTAAGGAGCGGCCAGGTCGTCGACGCCGAGCACACCGCGGTCGTCGACTGGTTGCGCGGCGAGCTCCGGCAGATCTCGGTGCTCAAATCAGCATTGATCTTCAGGAAGATCGGGCGCCACAATGCCCGGCACATGCTGTTTTCCCTAGCCCACTGGCTGGCCGTAAACGACCGCTCGGGGCTCGCCTTGCTGCTCGACATCCGCCGGCTCGGCTTCCCCCGCCGCCCGAGCCCAGAAGAGCGCCACGGCCACTACTACACCCGGCCCGCTCTCTTTGACGCCTACGAGATGCTCCGTGAAATGGTCGACAACGCCGACGAGATGGCCAACTGTATAGTCGTAGTCGTCGCATCGCCTGCCTTCCTCACAGACGCGGCCCGTGGCCTCGACGTATACCAGGCCCTAAAGCTACGAATTTTCGACGAAGTGAGGGATGCCAACCGCGACAATCCTTACTCGGCTCTCGTCAGGTTGGGGGCAGCATGAGCGCAGTGGCGGTAGAGCGCCGGCGGGCCCTCGAAGCGCTCCGGGCCGGCGTGCCCAACGGCGACGCCGTCCGCGCTCTTGGGAGCATGCAACGGGGGGTCGAAGACCACTTCAGCCAGCTGCTCGACGCGGTGAGGGCCCTTCCAGGAGGGCCGCCTGCCGGCGGGGTACTGATCGGCGGCGACTTCGGGACCGGCAAGAGCCATGTTCTCGAGCACTTGGCTCATGTCGCCCTGTCGGAGGGATTCGTGGTCTCCAAGGTTGTCATTTCCAAAGAGACGCCGCTCCACGACCCCGCGAAGGTCTACCGGGCCGCCATAGAGCAGGCCAGAGTACCGGGACGGCCCGGCTCGGCCATAGACGAGATCGCCTCCGGCTTGCAGGAGGAATCGTCCCGCTATGCCGACCTCTACCACTGGGCCCACCATGACCCTCCGGTCGACAGCCGGTTCGCAGCGACCCTTTTTCTCCACGACTACGGGCGCGGTGACGAGGAGTTCACGGACCGCATAGTCCGTTTTTGGGCCGGCGACCCCCTCCCCGTGGCAGACCTGCGCCGGCGGCTCAAAGAGGCCGGCGCGGCAGCGACTTACCGCCTTGGCGCGATAAAGGAGCGCGACCTTTCTCGCCAGCGCTTCCGCTTCGTATCGCGCCTGGCCCAGGCCGCCGGTCACGCCGGCTGGGTCGTCCTATTGGACGAGGCAGAGCTGATCGGTCGCTACACATCCCTACAGAGGGCCAAGTCCTACGCCGAGATCGCTCGCTGGGTGCGCGGCGACCGAGACGACCCGGGAGCGCCGATCTGCGCCGTGCTGACCACGGTTTCCGACTTCGAGACCACCGTGCTTGTCGGCAAGCACGACGCCGACCTGATCGGCAAGCGCCTGCGAGCCAAAGGCACCGTCGAAGACGAGTTGTTGGCCAACCAGGCCGAAACGGGCATGAGGATTATAGAAAGGGAGCAGCTCCTCCTCCAACCTCCCGGGCGCGAGGAGCTCGACCGCACCTACGCCCAGCTCAAGCAGATCCACTCCGAGGCCTTCGGCTGGGACCCGCCCGACGTCCCCGGCCTAGAGCGCTTACCCTCCAACCGCATGCGCCAGTACGTGCGCGCCTGGATCAACGAATGGGACTTACGTCGTCTCGACCCGTCGTACCTGCCCGAGACGAGCGTGAGCGGCCTGGAGGTCGACCTCTCGACCGACAGCGACCTTGAGGGCGAAAGCACGGACGACAGTAGCGGCGAAACCTGACCCCCAGCCCTCTCATGCTCGGTGACGAGATCGCCGCAGCCCTCGGCGACCAGGGCGGGCTCACGGTGGTGCAACTGGCCGAAAAGATGGGCGAGGACGCGGGGACGATCTCGTTCGCCCTGTTTGCAGACCACGGGAGGTTCCGGCGCGACGCAGGAGCCCCGCCGAGGTGGTGGCTAGTCTCGCCGGCTGGCAACGGTGCACGGCGGGCGCCAGAACCCCCGGCTGGCCGCTTGATCGGTGCTGCGCGGGATCGCTCGGAGCGACCGGCAACCGGCGGCGGCGGCGCGCGAGTGCTGTCGCCGGCGGGGGGAGCCCGGAACCCCGTCTCACTTCCTGGTCCATCGGCCTCGCTCGGCCTCTACCAGTGGCAGAAGGACGCTCTGAGGGCATGGCACGCGAACGGGCGGCGCGGTGTCGTGGAAGCTGTCACGGGCGCAGGCAAGACGATGGTGGGGATCGCCGCGGCTCTCGAAGAGCTCGCCCGGCGAGGCCAGGTTGTCGTGCTCGTCCCTACGGTCGAGCT
>JAJZYO010000478.1 GCA_021798075.1 Actinomycetes bacterium | reverse complement strand
CTGGGCTGGCGCCGGCGGGCTGGGCTGGCGCCGGCGGGCTGGGCTGGCGCCGGCGGGCTGGGCTGGCGCCGGCGGGCTGGGCTGGCGCCGCCTCGTGGCCTCGTTTGGCATAGCGCTGCTAGCGTTAGCGCCCGCCTGGGGCCGCCCGGGCTCACTCGGCTTTGTAGGCTCGGGCTAGGTCATCAGGTTTTTGGGCGAGGACCGTCACGAGCGGCGGGAGCACCACCGGGTCCAACCCTGGGCTCACGCCGGTCAGATCCTCAAGGTAGCTCGCTACCGGTCCTGGCCCGGCCCCAGCGGGCGCCTCCGCCCAGGCATCCACCAATTTGAGGCCGGCGTCGATCACCAACTTTGGGAGTAGGGCACCGATGTCAGGGTGGCGGGCGGAGGGCATCGACATCGGGGCGCCGTCGACGCGGCCGGCCGTAGTGACCGGCTCTTGGACGAGCACCCAGCCGCCGGGCCTGGTGGCCAATGCCATGCGCATTAAGACAGCCGCAGGGTCGACGACGTGCATGAGCAGGAACCTGCAGTACGCGAGGTCGACTTGCTCAGGCAGAAGCAGTTCCTCGGCCGCCTGGGTTATGGCGACCACCTGTGCACCTGCCACGTTCGCCGCTGCCTCGGCCACTTCGTCGCGGCTCGCCGGGTCGATGTCCACTGCGTAGACACGGCCTGCCGTACCCACGACACGGGCGAGCGCAACTGTGACGTCGCCCCCGCCGGCGCCGATGTCGGCGCAGCGCCATCCTGGTCCGAGGCCGAGGCGGCCGAGGGCGGTCTCAAGCGGCCGCCGGTAGACGTCGTTTCTGAGGACGAGCGTCAGGGGTGCCATTCGCCGCCCAAACCTACTACGCAACTTTGCACCATTGCTGCCACCTAATGTGGTGGTGTCCGCGCATAGAGTCGATATCTAGCGGTGCGGTCGGCAGGAGGTAATTAGGCTCGGGTTTGCAGCAGGTGATCGAACGGGGTCTTAGGAGCAAGCCCACACGAGCATGCCTGCTGGGAGCATCCCCGACGGAGCGGGTTTGCATGGACAGGCCTGCATGGACAGGCCTGCAATGACAGATCTGCAAAGACAGGTCTAGGGCACGAGGAGGGCCGACGATGGAGCTGGCGGCGTTGGGGTCTCAACAGGTTATTCGCGACAGTGATGCTGATGTCGGGGCATCGCGCGAGCGGGCACGCCGGGCGCGACTTCGCCGGCTGGCGGTCATCCTCGCCGTCGTGGCAGCCCCTATTGTCGGGCGCACCGCCATCGGGCTGGTCCGCTACTTCCAGGGCAACTTCCAGGCCGCCAGTGCCGACTTCCACTGGCCCCAAATCGGGTTCCCGCCATCGATCGTGTCGTACCTGCCCGCACTTTTCTTGGTCGTCCTCCTCGGGGCGGTCATGGCCGGGCCCTTGCTCGCTGCGGGACGCTCGCCGCACATCTTGTACCGCCCAGAAGAGGTCGGTGTCCGCCTCGCCGATGTCGTGGGAGCCAGTGCGGTGGTTGACGAGGTGGTGAAGACGCTCAACCTGTTCCTTGCCCACAGGACGTTCTCCGAACAGATGGGGGGGACGCCGCGCCGGGCAATCCTTTTCGAGGGGCCGCCGGGGACTGG
Source organism: Actinomycetes bacterium (assembly GCA_021798075.1). The sequence goes on along the minus strand of JAJZYO010000478.1, from coordinate 1,208 downwards.
CAAGACCTATATAGCCAAGGCAATGGCTGCCGAGGCGGGGGTACCGTTCCTCTTCGTCTCGTCATCGGCGTTCCAGTCCATGTACTACGGGCAGACCAACCGCAAGATCCGGAGCTATTTCAAGGCTCTCCGCAAGTATGCGAGGCAAGAAGGCGGGGCGATCGGCTTCATAGAGGAGATCGACGCCATTGGTGCCGCGAGGGGGGGAATGGGATCAGGGCCGGGCCGCGAAGGCATCGCCGGCGTAGTGAACGAGCTGCTCGTGCAGTTGCAGAGCTTCGACGTTCCGCCGGCTGGCACGAGGGTGTTCAACGCCTTGGTGGATCTCGCGAACCGCTGGCTGCCGGCATCGCGGACGTTCGCTAAGCGAACGGTTCCGCCAGCGAACTTCCTCGTAGTCGGCGCCACCAACCGTGCTTCGGACCTGGATCCCGCGCTCGTGCGGCCTGGGCGTTTTGACAGGACTGTCAGGGTCGACCTGCCGAGCAGGGAGGGCAGGCGGGAGATCCTCGACTATTACCTGGCACGCAAAGCGCACTCGCCAGAGCTTGACCAGCTCGCCAAGCGGGATGCTCTCGCTGGTTCGACCTTCGGGTATTCGCCAGTCATGCTTGAACGCCTCCTCGACGAGGCACTCGTCTGGGCACTCCGTTCGGGGCGGCAGGCGATGTCTCAGGAGGACGTTGAAAAGGCGCGCATGACCACCGAGCTCGGGCTCGCTCAGGGCGTCAGTTATACCCGCGAGGAACGCGAAAAGATTGCCACCCATGAGGCTGGTCACGCGACCGTCGCCTACTTCGCAGCGCCGAGCCGGCGCCTCGACGTGCTTTCGATCATCAAACGGAGCGAAGCCTTGGGGATGCTCGCACACTCCGAGCTCGAGGAGCGTTTTACCCGCTCGCGCGGCGAATGCGAGGCACTTCTCCGCGTGGCGATGGGAGGGCTCGCAGCAGAGGAGGTCTTTTTTGGTGAGGCGGGAACCGGCGTGTCGGGGGACCTGATCGGTGCTACCCGGTTGGCCGCGCAGATGGTGGGGGCCTACGGCATGGGGGGCAGCCTGATCTCGCTCGAGGCTTCTCGTGGCGCCGGCGACATCGTGAGCAAGGTGCTCTCGGACGAATCGTCTCGCCAGACCGTCGAAGGGCTGCTCGAAGGCGCACGAGAAGTCGCAAAGGGCATAATCTCGTCGCAACGTGCCGTCACTATCG
>JAJZYO010000477.1 GCA_021798075.1 Actinomycetes bacterium | reverse complement strand
CGCCGGGCCGTGGAACGGATGATTGCAATCGGGCAGCCTGGCGGGGGCGAGTGACTTGCCAGCCCTCCATGACGACCTCGATGGCCTCGACGTCCTTGTCATAGGTTCGGGGATCGCAGGCCTTTCCGCCGCCGTCGCTCTGTCCGGCAAGCGACGGGTGGCCGTGATATCCAAAGAAGCCGGGGGCGGTGGGAGCACGGAGCTCGCCCAAGGCGGCGTCGCCGCAGTGCTCGGCCCGCCCGACAGCGCCGAGGCGCACGCCCGGGACACCGTGGTCGCTTCGGCTGGCCTCGGTGACGCGGAAGTGGCTCTCGCCGTGACGGCCGAGGCTAAAGAGGCCATCCAGGTCCTAGTTGACCTCGGCGTGCGGTTCGACCCTGGCGCGCCGGCTCGCGAAGGGGGCCACAGCGCAGCCCGGGTCGTCCACGCACGGGGGGACGCCACGGGCGCGGAAATTTCGCGGGGCTTGATGGAGGCCGCTCGCAGCCAGGGTGTGCCCGTCTTGGCGGGGATGTTGCTGCTCGACCTGGTGACCGAGCCCGTTCCTGCGGGGGGTCATCGCGTCGTCGGCGCCCTTGTCTCGGACCAAAGCTCCGGCATCGTGAGGGCTGTCCTGGCAGGCACCGTGATCTTGGCGACCGGCGGCTACGGGCACCTCTGGGCGAGCACGACGAGCCCGCCGGCGTGCAGCGGCGACGGCCTTGCGGCGGCGCTCAGGGCGGGAGCGCAGGTGGCGGACCTCGAGTTTGTGCAGTTCCACCCGACGGGGATGGCGCTCGGGCGCGACCCCCGCCCCCTTGCGTCCGAGGCCTTGCGGGGAGCGGGGGCGCGCCTACGAGACTCGGCGGGCGAGTTGCTCCATACCCTGACGGAGCCTGGCACCGGCGACCTAGCTCCGCGCGACGTGGTCAGCGCCTCGATGGCGCGACGCATGGCGGAGCTCGGTGCCGACCACTGCTACCTCGACGCGACGTTGCTCGACCCCGCCTTGCTCGAAGGGCACTTCCCGACCTTCGTGGCGGCTTGTCGCGCCGCGGGGATCGAACCGAGCCGCGAATGGGTCCCTGTCTCACCGACCACCCATTACACGATGGGAGGCGTGCTGACCGACGCGGACGGGCGTACGACCATTGAAGGCCTGATGGCAGTGGGCGAGGTTGGTTGCAGCGGGCTTCACGGAGCCAACAGGCTCGCTTCCAACTCGCTCCTCGAGGGGGCGGTGGTAGGGCGGCGGGCTGCCCGAGCCGTGCTTGAGAGCCACGGTCCGGTGGCTCCGCGCGAAGCGGTCGAACTGGACGGCGTGCTTGGAGGAGGAGCGGGCTCGGGGAACGGCGTGCCCCTTGGTCGCGAAAATTTCCGAGAAGCGATGCAGGCCTTCGCGGGCGTCACTCGTGACGTGGAGGGCTTGGTGCACTTAGCCGGCCTCCTCGACAACTCGCCTACGGGGCAGGCTGTGGGCCTCGGGAGCGGTGAGGTTGCCGACCGGGTGGTCGCGGAAGGGGAGCTGGCGGAAAGAGAGCTGGCGAACATGCTCCTCGTCGGTCGTTCCGTGGCCGCTCTTGCCCTGCGCCGGCGAGAGTCCAGGGGGGCTCACCGGAGGGTCGATTTCCGCGAAAGTGAGCCCCGTTGGCTCGTGCGGCAGGTAGCCCAGCTACTGCCTAGCGGGAAGCTCGCCGTCGGCGAAGTCCCTGTGGTCGGGCTGGGAGCGGGTGTCGCTCCGCCCCGTTCAGAAACTCCGGACGGGGCTAGCTCCGCGGAAGTGGAGGGTGAGGCCGTTGAAGGTCCTGGCGTGGGCCGCCCGCGAGCGGCGGCAGCCGCGCTGTGAGCCCTTTCCAACCCCCCTGGGACGATTTCCGCGAGGTCGTGAGGCGGGCCGTCATAGAGGACATGCCACACGGCGACCCGACGGGGGCGCTTGTCGGAGCGCGCCCGGCAGCGGCTCGGCTCGTAGCGCGCGAGGCCGGGACGCTGGCGGGATTGGTGGCCGCTCAGATAGTCCTCGACCAAGTGAGCGAGCGCTTGGGCACGGGACCGGCCGAGGCGCGTCCGGGCGTCGAAGACGGCGCCCGGGCGGAGGCCGGTCAAGTCCTTTGCGGGTTGAGCGGGCCGGCCGACACGCTGCTTGCGGCCGAGCGCAGCATCCTCAACCTGGTGACACACCTCTCCGGGGTGGCGACTGCGACCGCCGCTTTTGTTTCCGCGGTCGCCGGCACGCTGACAGTGGTCCGTGACACCCGTAAGACGCTGCCGGGGTTGCGGGCCGTCGAAAAGTACGCCGTCCGCTGCGGCGGAGGGACCAACCACCGCCTAGGCCTTTCCGACGCGATATTGGTGAAAGATAATCACGTGGCGGCCTTCGGAGGGGTAAGGGGGGCGGTGGAGGCGGCGCTCCGGGCGAGCGGGCCGGCGCTCCCGGTAGAGGTCGAAGTGGACAGCCTTTCTGAACTAGACGAAGCACTGGCCGCGGGCGCGCACCTCGTATTGGTGGACAACATGTCCCTCGAAGAGACGAGGGAGGCCGTGAGGCGCGCGAGGGGTGCCGGCGCCAAGGTCGAGGCCTCGGGTGGCATAACACTTGCAAACGCCCGTGCTGTAGCTGAGTGCGGCGTGGATTTCATCGCGGCCGGCGCCCTCACCCATTCTGCGCGAGCGCTCGACATCGGGCTCGACTGGGAGCACTTGTAGGCGTGGAAGCGCTAAGGCTGGCTGGTTATGTTTCCGAGCGTGGTAAACGCGATGAAGATAACGGGCATCAGGAAAGTAAATGTTATCAGGAGCACCTGACGGCCATGGTCCTTTAGGACTTTTGCTATCGCGATAAG
>JAJZYO010000476.1 GCA_021798075.1 Actinomycetes bacterium | reverse complement strand
GGGGCGGCCACTCCCTCGAGTGGGGAGCGGTGGCCCTGCTCGTAGTCCTGGCGGGGTTCTGGGTGACGGTCAGCGCCAGCACCCTCGGCGCGCTCCGAGGTGGGCGGGTGTGGCAACGCTGACCCCGGTCTCGGCGGGAAGTAGCCGCCGTCGCGCCCACAAGGCTACGTAGACGAGGCTGACCAGAGCGGGCACTTCGATGAGGGGGCCGACGACGCCGGCGAGGGCCTCCCCGCTCGTTACACCGAACACGCCGATGCACACGGCGATGGCCAGTTCGAAGTTGTTGCCCGCGGCCGTGAAGGCCAAGGTGGCCGTGCGGGCGTAGGGTAGGCCGATAGCTCGGCCGAGCACGAACGACCCGGCCCACATGATGGCGAAGTAGCCGAGCAGGGGCAACGCGATGCGGGCTACGTCTGCCGGTTGCTTGGTGATGGTGTGGCCCTGGAGCGCGAACAAGATGACGATGGTGTAGAGCAGCCCGTAGAGGGCGAAGGGCCCGAGCCGGGGCAACAGCTTCGTCTCGTACCACTCCCGGCCCCGGGCTTTCTCGCCCAAGGTACGGGTCAAAAAGCCTGCTAAGAGCGGGGCCCCCAAGAAGATGGCCACGGTCTCGGCGATCTTGGCGACCGAGAGGTGCAGGCCGACGGTGGACAGCCCCAGCCACCCGGGGAGGACCTCGAGATAGAAATAACCGAGCAGGGCGAAGGCGGCGATCTGGAACAGCGAGTTGAGCGCCACGAGCACCGCGGCAGCTTCACGGTCGCCGCACGCCAGGTCGTTCCAGATGAGGACCATGGCGATGCAGCGGGCCAGGCCGACGATGATGAGACCGGTCCGGTACGTCGGCAGGTCCGGGAGCAAGAGCCAGGCCAGCGCGAACATGACGGCCGGGCCCACCACCCAGTTGAGGGCCAACGAGGAGGCCAGCATGCGCCGGTCGCGGGTGACAGAGCCCAACTGGCCGTAGCGGACCTTGGCGAGGACCGGGTACATCATCACGAGCAGGCCCACGAAGATCGGCAGTGAGGTGCCCGAGGTGACCTGGATGGCGTCCAGGTGCCGGTTGAGGCTCGGCACCGCGCGCCCGAGCCCGATCCCGAGCGCCATGGCCAAGATGATCCACGCAGGCAGGAACCGGTCGACGAAGCTCAGGCGGGCGATGACCGGGGCTCCCGTAGACGCTTCAGGCGCCTGGCGTTCGGCCACGACGTCGCTCACCGCCCAACCTCTTTTGGGAGGGCCACTACCGACGGCCTCCTCAGCAGCACGGGGCAGCGGTCGTACTGGCAGCGACGGGGAGGGGCGCAGCGCCGCAACAGGCCGTGCCCTCCGCCACGCCCGGCTTGCCTTCCGCCGTCTCGGCGTCAGCGAGCACGGTATAGAACTCCCAAGGCTCGTCGCCCGGGCCGCCGTGCGCCCAGACCTTGTCCTGGACTGCGTAACAGCAGGTGGTGGACTCCTCGACGGTTGTGGGGAGGCCGGCCGCGGCCAGTCGTTGCTTGGCCGCCATGACCTCTTCGGTGCTGGCCACCTCGACGCCGAGGTGGTTGAGCGATCCTGGGGCCTTGGCGGCGTTTTCGATCAGTACCAGCTTGAGCGGGGGGTCGGCCACGGCGAAGTTGGCGTAGCCGGGCCGCACCTTGGCCGGTCCGGTGCCAAAGAGCTTGGAATAGAAAGCGATTGCCTGGTCGAGGCCGGCGACGTTCAGAGCCAGCTGAACACGTGCCATGTGAGGTCCTCCTCAATCCATTTATAGTTGTCAATGTCCAAGCTACCCCATGCATCGATCGATGTCAATATGGTGGGGGGAGATGACCACGGCCAGGTCGCAGGCGCGCCGGGCTAGCCATGGCGAGAGCGAGGTACCAGCAACTCGAGCCGGCCAGATTGCACCACGCACAGGGCGTCTCCGGGGTGACCGGCCTTGAACAGCACCCTGCCCGCCTCTAGCCGGAGCGGCTTTCGATCTACTTCCCGGCCCACCAGGGCCCAGGCGAGGAGCCCGAGCGGCACGTTCACGAGCAACACGAGGCGCCGGTCGTAGGGGGCGACGAGCGCGCCGCCGACCGGAGGCCCGCGCCCGGCCGGCTTGTGGCCGTTCTGCTCCGTTTTCGGCCGGGCCGGGTGACCTTCGAACCGCAGCTTGCCTGGAGTGCCGCTGGCAAGCGTCTACTTCACACCAGCACCCTTGGCAGTCCTCCGCCAGCCGGAGGTGGTGACGGGCGCGGCGCAACTCAAGGTCTTGTGGGCCAGGTCGTAGACGAGTCGATGGCAGCGGCCCGTACTGCTGTCAGGCACCTTGATAATCCATAGGGCTGGTTGAGTGCAGGAAACGTTCAGGCCGGGCGGCCTACAAAATCGCTGACATGTGTAGAGACTTGCGTGAACCAACTTTGAGCATCGGCTCGGACCTGTACCGGCCCGGTGATGCCGGCCTGGGTCTGTTCACACCAGGAAGCTATGCCAAAAACGGGGCCATTGGTGAAGAACAGCAAAAAGTTCGTGCATGCATCACCGTATTGATCGGCAGCGTAGGTCTTGGTAAAGACTGCTTGGTTATTGCTCCACCGCCCGAATCCTGATAGATTGCGCCAGTTGTTCTGCTTGTCAAGAAGCACCGCCCAGTGCGTGTGATCCCACAAAGTATTGATATCAGCCGACGTTGGGCAATCGATCAGGATTTCTGAGGCTACCGGGTAGTCACTAAGTTGATCAAAACTAGTGGTCGCCTCATCGCAGCCAGCGATTGCATAGGGCTTGAGGACCGGAGGCGGTGTGGCGATTTTTTCCCAAGCGTAGTTATTATTGTAAAGCTCGGCGAACGGAA
>JAJZYO010000475.1 GCA_021798075.1 Actinomycetes bacterium | reverse complement strand
AGGATGGCGCTCTCAACCTGCCCACGACCAGGCTTTATGCAGCCCGCCGGACGGATCGGCTGTGCCTATTGCCTCGCTTATAAACTGTGGGGCTGGCGCACAACCCCTGGGCGCGCTGAAACCGGTAGCCACGGCGGGCTTAAACCCTCGCTACAAGCGGGTAGTAGTGCGTAGCGGACGCTTAGCCCAGCCTGCCAGCCCCTTGGCACTAAAAGGCCAGGACCAACGCTCGGGGCATCCGGTTCTCCAGCCCGTTAGGTCACGGGGTGGAGCTGAAGACCGCGTAAGCGTTTGTGTACCGAGGGTCCTAAGCCAGGCGGGTGGGGTCACCGTGGCCTTGCTCCCGCGACCTTTGCTCCCGCCCCCGGCCTAAAGCTGTCGGGACCTTTTGAGCAAAACGGCTATCCTGCCCTCAGATAGGGTGATCATCCCGACCGCTTCCCAACCTCGCTCGCCCTCCTGGTTGAGCGCATGGATTGCCGCAGAGGCGCCCGGCGCGTGGGTAGCGGGCTGGAAGCTAGGGAGCTCTAGGATGAGGTACTCCCAGGCGGTCATCCCTCCACCATAGCCTGTGCCGGTGCTCGGTCCGGGAGACGACAGTGAGCCTCGTTGGGGTTACTAGCGCACCGGCGTAGCTGGACGAACGCATTGGCGATACTCAGGCCAGCTCTCTCTGCGGGCATACCTTTAACGTGTGCGATCAGGGCCCGGCTTTTGGGGGGTGCCGGTGACGGCCGTCGTTGTTGGGACGCCAGGTTATCGAAGCTAGCCGATGGGCATCCCCGAATTGCCTTTGATCCCCCGATAGTCTCACCTCATGGACGACGCGCAGATCCGCAGCCGCGACGACGCTGTCGCCTGGGGAATTCAGTCGCACCACGAGCCCCGCTGGCCGGCCCTCCTCGCTGTCTTGGCCGCCGTTGCGCTCCAACTCATATTACCCCAGACGCTCATCCGAGGGCTTGGAAACCGTGCGCTGATCCCAGCTCTTGAAGGAGCACTGCTCGTCGTTCTCCTGATTGCCAACCCCGGTCACATCTCTGCCGAACAGAGGCGCCTCCGCTCAGTCAGCGTCGCATTGATTTCCCTCATCACTATCGCCAACTTCGTTTCGCTCATGGAGCTCATCCACGCTCTCCTCTACGTCGCCAAGACCGCAGGACGACCACTCGTATATTCGTCGGTCCCGGTCTGGCTCACTAACGTCATCGTGTTCGGGCTCTGGTACTGGGAGCTCGACCGTGGCGGGCCTGCTGCAAGGCAGGAGCCAGAGCGTCGTCACGCTGACTTCCTCTTCCCGCAAATGTCCACGCCGGGCTCGGCGCCCGGATGGGTCCCGAGCTTCCTTGACTACCTCTACACGTCGTTCACCAACGCCACCGCGTTCAGCCCTACCGACACCATGCCCCTCACCGCCTGGGCCAAGTTCCTCATGATGCTGCAGTCCATGGCCGCACTGGTGACTGTCGCTGTGGTCGTTTCGCGGGCGGTTAATATCCTGAGCTGAGGCTGCAATCCGACTACCTGGTGAAACGGGGGGCCCAGCAGGTACGGAACTGGTCAGGATTCAATCCCAACCGCAATTCTCCCCTGTCCACGAGGACGCTTTTGGCAGCAGGGGAAGCTCAACGCAGCCCAATGGCGCCGGCGGTAACCAGCACGAGAGCAAAGCCGATCGCCATCTGGGTGACGCCGAGGACCTTGACCGGGAGGGGCGGGCGACGAAGCGACCAGAGCGACCACACCGACAAGGCCGCCAGAGCAGCCACGGCCACCCACGGCAGGCCACCGGCCAACCAGGCTGCCATGCCGAGCATCACGGCGAGGACTTCTGGCACCCAAAGCCTTCCCGTCCTGGCGGCGCGGCCCCTCGCCCGCAGTACCTGTGCGCGGACCACGGGGACGGTGCCGATAGAACGCGCAGCGAGGACGACCCACAGGCCAGCCGAGACCGCCCAACCCGCTCCCCCAGCCCGGGCGATGGCCGCTGCCACCGAAGCGATCCCGACCGCCCCGCACAGTTCGGGCGTGAGCCGCCGGCTACGGCTGCGCATGTCGTACCACATCTCCACCCCAACGAACGGTCCGGCCACAACGAGGGGGAGCCACCAAAAGCTCCCAGCGCGGAGCGCGACGCCGGCCAACAGCACTCCGAGGAGCGCGATCTCGCCGGCGGCGACACGTTCGGCAACGACCGTGCGAGGCAGCCGGCGGCGGCGCCAGTGGTCGACCAAGGCCAGCTTGAGCGGGGCCCGGGCGAGGAAGGCCGTCACGGCAGCCGCACCCAAGAGGCCACCCGAGAGGCTTGGGCTGACCAGAAGGCCGAGGAGCACTGGTTCGGCCGTGAGGCCCCAACCGCCGTGCTCGGAGGGCAGGGCAACCGCACGGAGCACTGAGCGCTGCGCTGGCCGGCGGGGCTCCGACGTCGTGCCGCTCATTTCCGCACCCTACGCTCGTACTTCTGGCCGAAACTAGGGCAATAGGTCCCTTTCGTACCAGTGCCCATTTGTGGGCCCCCGTGCTTTCGCGGCGCGGTCAGGGCCGACTCGTCCACCCGCAGCTCGGCGACCTCCACGAGCCGAAGGTCGGCAGGGATCTTGTCGCCCGCCTCGACAAGCACGACGTCCCCGCGGACAGCTCCGCCGCTGGGATCGTCTGCTGGGCCGTCGCGGCGCACCCGGGCCTCGGTCTGGACCAGCGAGCGGAGGGCGTCCAGCGCCACCTCGGCCTTGGGCTCCTGGATGAAGCCGACGACGGCGTTCACCACGACCACACCGAAGATGACGCCGGCATCGACCACGTTCCCGAGGATGAGGGTAATGGCACCGGCGACC